>CANSNO010000004.1 GCA_947648385.1 uncultured Clostridia bacterium | reverse complement strand
AGCACCTGCTTGACGTGCAGGGGGTCACAGGTTCGAGTCCTGTATCGTCCACCATAAAACAACAGCACCCCTTTGGGGTGCTTTTGTTTTATGGTTTCCGTGGGGATTTCATATGGGCTGTCTTTTTGTTTTTCTTGACAAAAGCCCCGACTGCCGCTATAATATATTGTAATGGCATAGATGGGGAGCAGTATCCCGTTTCCGACGCGGAGAGAGGGCGTGGGTGGTGAAAACGCCTGTGAGGGAACGGAAGAAGGTCGCCCCGGAGCCGCAGGGCTGAAAATCAAAGTAAGCTTCGCCGTCCTGCCGCGTTAAGGCATAAAGGGTAAAAATGCCCTTGAGGGCGCGTTTCAAACGCGAATATGGGTGGTACCGCGGATTATATCAATTCGTCCCGTAGCAGTCTGTCTGCTGCGGGACTTTTTGTTTGGTGAAAGTATGAGAAAAGCATATACACTTTTTGCCTCTTTACTGACTTTTATATTTGTGGTCTCGTCGGCCGTCGCCCTGCCGATATTTGTCAGACCCTTTTATTACGCCCATATCGACGGCCTTGACCTGCCAGATAGGACAGGCTATGAAAGGTCTGTCATAAAGGAGGCCTATGACGAGGTGATGGACTATCTTGTTTTCGGAAGCCCCTTCGGCACGGGAGAGCTGAGATACAGTCCCAAGGGCGAAGCACATTTCGAGGACTGCCGCCGCCTTTTCCTGCTGGATTTTCGGGCCATGGGATTGTCACTCGGAGGGCTTGCCGTCATATACGCGGTCAGGAAAAAGATACCCCGTGAAAGGGGAGAGCGTCTCCCCGTTTTCTGGTCGGCCGTCATAGCATTGTCAGCCGTGGGAATACTCGGTTTGTGGGGAGCCATATCCTTTGACAGCCTGTTTGTCGCCTTTCACAAGGCGGTTTTCCCCGGAAAGACCAACTGGATTTTTGACCCTAAAGCCGACAGGATAATAAATATCCTGCCTCGGGAGTTCTTCATGAACTGCGCCCTGCTGGTGGGCGGAATTATACTGGCGGCCAACATCATTTTCATAGTTATTGACGCCCGAAGCCGCAAGGCCGGGGCTGAGAATAAACAAAAATAAACTCAATATAAAAGGAGAGACAGCCATGAGCGAAAGACACGAGCTGCCCAAAACCTATGACCCTCATGCAACCGAGGACGCCCTTTATAAGTTTTGGGAGGAAAGCGGATTTTTCCACGCCGAGGTGGATAAGAGCAAGGAGCCTTTTACAATAGTCATTCCCCCTCCCAACGTCACGGGTCAGCTTCACATGGGTCACGCTTTTGACGAGACCCTTCAGGATATCCTGATACGCACAAAGAGGATGCAGGGCTATAACGCCCTTTGGATGCCCGGCACCGACCACGCCGGAATCGCCACCCAGATAAAGGTGGAGGAGAGCCTGAGGGAAAAGGGCGAGACGAGATTCGACTACGGCAGGGAGAAGTTTGTCGACCTCTGCTGGGACTGGAAGGAAAAATACGGCGGACGCATACTCAACCAGCTCCGCAAGCTCGGCTCCTCCGTCGACTGGGAGCGCCTGCGCTTCACCATGGACGAGGGATGCAGCCGCGCCGTCAGGGAGGTTTTTGTCAACCTCTATAATAAGGGCCTTATCTATAAGGGTCACCGCATAGTCAACTGGTGCCCCCACTGCAATACGGCACTTTCCGACGCCGAGGTCGAGTATGAGGAGCAGGACGGACACCTGTGGCACATCCGCTATCAGATAGAGGACAGCGACGAATATATCATCATCGCCACCACACGCCCCGAGACAATGATGGGCGACACGGGCATCGCCGTCCATCCCGACGACGAGAGATATACCCACCTTGTGGGCAAAAAGGCCATTCTGCCCCTGATGAACAGACCCATTCCCATCTTCGCCGACGATTATGTCGAGCGCGAGTTCGGCACAGGATGCGTCAAGGTGACCCCCTGCCACGACCCCAACGACTTTGAGATGGCTGCCCGTCATGACCTTGAGCATATCGCCGTCATTGACAACGAGGGCAACATTACAAAGGAGGGCGGCAAATATGCCGGCATGACCCGCGAGGAGGCCAGAAAGGCCGTTGTGGCCGATTTGGAGGAGCAGGGATATCTTGTCAAGGTGGAGGACTACAAGCACAATGTCGGCACCTGCCACCGCTGCCACACCAGCGTCGAGCCTATGGAGTCCGACCAGTGGTTTGTCAAAATGGCCCCTCTGGCAGAGCCTGCCATCGAGGTCGTCAAAAACGGCGAGATAAACTTTGTCCCCGAAAGATTCTCCAAGACGTACCTCAACTGGATGGAAAACGTCCATGACTGGTGTATTTCCCGTCAGCTCTGGTGGGGCCACAGGATACCTGTTTACTACTGTCAGGACTGCGGCCATATGATGGTCTGCAAGGATGAACCCCACAAATGTGAAAAGTGCGGCAGCGCAAAGCTGAAACAGGACGAAGATGTGCTGGATACATGGTTCAGCTCGGCCCTGTGGCCTTTCTCGACCCTCGGCTGGCCCGACAAGACCGAGGAGCTTGAATATTTCTACCCCACAAACGTCCTTGTCACGGGCTATGACATCATCTTTTTCTGGGTCGCGCGCATGATATTCTCCGGCATGGAGCATATGGGTAAAAAGCCCTTCTCCACCGTCTTTATGCACGGCCTCATAAGGGACAGCCAGGGCCGCAAAATGTCAAAATCCCTCGGCAACGGCGTCGATCCCATCGAGATAATCGACAAATACGGCGCCGACGCCCTGCGCTTCACCATCGTCACTGGCATTGGTCCCGGCAACGACGCCAGATTTTATATCGAGCGCGTCGAGGCCAACCGCAACTTCGCCAATAAGATTTGGAACGCCTCCCGTTTTGTCCTGATGAACCTGACGGTTGAGGACGGCCGCCTGCCCGAGGAGCTGACGCTGGAGGACAAGTGGATACTGACAAGGTATAACGAACTTGTCAAGGCCGTCACGGAAAACATCGACAAATACGAGCTTGGCATCGCCGCCGACAAGCTTTACAGCTTTATCTGGGACGATTTCTGCGATTGGTTTATTGAGCTTTGCAAAATAAGGCTCAACGACAAGGATGACATGAAGGCCAACGAAAACGCTCAGCGCGTGCTGGTTCATGTCCTCTCCGGCACGATGCAGCTTCTCCATCCCTTTATGCCTTTTATCACCGAATCTGTCTGGCAGGCTTTGCCCCACGACGGCCCCTCGGTCATGGTCTCCAAGTGGCCCGAGTATGACGGCAGCAAGGTCTTTGAGACAGAGGCCAACCAGATGGAGCAGATAATGGAGGTCATCAGAGCCGTCAGGAACCGCCGCTCGGAGATGAACGTCCCCCCCTCCAAAAAAGCCGAGCTTATAATCACCACTGACAGGCCCGAGCTTTTCGAGCGCGCCGGTCTGTTCTTTGCAAAGCTGGCCTATGCTTCCTCGGTCAACGTCGCTGTGCAGACCCCCAAGGACGCCGCCTCCATGGTTTCGGTCGTCACCTCCTCGGCCAAGGTCTATATGCCCATGAGCGACCTTGTGGATATTGAAAAGGAGCTTGAGAGGCTTAACAAGGAGAGGGACAATGTGGCCCAGCAGATAGCCCGTATCGAGGGCAAGCTGAGCAACGAGGGCTTTGTATCCAAGGCTCCCGAGGCCGTTGTCAACGCCGAAAGGCAGAAGCTGGCAGATTACAAAGAGCATCTTGTCAAGCTGGAAGAAAGCATAAAAGGCTTAAAATAATGAAATACGAAGACGCTCTTGAGTTCATACACGGCGCCACTAGGGTCGGGTCGAGGGATTTCAGCCGCATCGGGCGTATGCTCGAGATAATCGGGAATCCCCAGAAGAAGCTCCGTTTTGTCCATGTGGCCGGGACCAACGGCAAGGGCAGTACGGCCACAATGACGGCCAATGTGCTTATAAACTCCGGATATAAAACAGGGCTGTTCGTCTCGCCTTATGTTGTCGATTTCCGCGAGCGCATACAGCTTGACGGCCGTCTTATCCCAAAAGAAGAGTTGGCCGCCGCCGTTGAAAGGCTCATACCCTCCTTTGAGCAGACAAAGAGGGAGGTTGGCGAATGTACCGAGTTTGAGGTGGTCACGGCCATTGCCCTCTGGTATTACGCCCAAAAGGGATGCGACATTGTGGTGCTTGAGGCCGGCATCGGGGGGCTTACCGACAAAACCAACGTCATCGACGCCCCCGAGGTGGCCGTCATAACCTCGGTCTCATTTGACCACACAAACATTCTCGGCGATACGCTGGCCGAGATAGCCGGACAGAAAAGCGGCATAATCAAGCCCGGCTGTTCGGTGGCCCTTTACGGCGCCCTGCCCGAAGAGGCAAAAGCCGTCCTGCTTGAAAAATGCCGTCAGACAGGCATAACGCCCAACATTCCCGACCTTTCCCGTCTCGAGATAGAGAGGATGGACGGAAGCGGCTCGGACATAGTCTATAAAAGCAACAGATATCATATACCCCTTGTGGGCCGACACCAGGTGCTGAACGCCCTGACGGTCATCTCCGTCTGCGAGGAGCTGGAGAAAAAGGGCTATAATATCGGTTATCCCAACGTCAGGGACGCCATAGCCGCCACATCCTTTGTCGGCAGGTGCGAGACGGTCAGGGAAAAGCCCCTGTGCATTATCGACGGCGCCCACAATATCGACGGCGCGCGAGCCTTGTGCGGCGTAATTGACGAGGTCATGGGCGACAGGCGCGTCACCGTCGTCATGGGTATGCTTGAGGACAAGGATTATGAGCCGAGCATATCCATGGTGGCCGCCCGAGCCGACAGGTTCATCGCCGTCAGACCCGACAGCTTCCGCAGTCTCGACCCCGAAAGGACGGCCGAGATAGCGCGGCGCTTTTGCAAGGACGTAGCCGTCATCGAAAAACCCTCCGAGGGCGCGGAATACGCCGTCGGAACGGCCCGTGAGGACGAGGTCATAATCGCCTGCGGCTCCCTCTATATGATAGGGGAGGTCAAGGAGGCTCTGTCCAAATAATTTGCCCTTTGCGACACAAGGCGGCAAAAAAGTAAATATACATTATATTAAAATAACCTCGGGTTTATGCCCGAGGTTATTTTTTTATTCTCATTTAGAAGGTGATTTATTGAATATCAGACAGAATACCGAGGGAGCCGTCATGACGGTTTCACTTGAGGGCGAGCTTGACCATCACGGCGCCCTTGACGCCGTGGGGCAGATCAAGAGGCTGATAGAGGAGACTCTGCCGCCGAAGGTCAGGCTGGATTTTTCGGCCGTGCCCTTTATGGACAGCTCGGGAATAGCCGTCGTCATGGGCACATACAAAACCGCGTCCGGCATAGGCTCGTCCTTCGAGGCCTCAGGCCTCGCGCCTCAGCCGATGAAGGTGCTGAAAGCCGCCGGAATAGACAAAATGCTGGTTCTCTCCGGCAGGGAATAAGGAGATACATATATGAAAAACGAGATAAACAGGTTCACCATGCGCTTTCCCTCAAAAAGCGCCAACGAGGGCTTCGCTCGCTCGGCCGCGGCGGCTTTCGCCTCTCAGCTCGACCCGACTCTGGACGAGATAGGGGACATCAAGACGGCCGTGTCCGAGGCTGTGACAAACGCCATAGTCCACGGTTACCGCGACACCATAGGGGATATAACAATGACGCTCAAGCTCTTTGAGGGCGGCGTCCTCGAAATAGTCGTCTCCGACAAGGGGGCCGGGATACCCGATATCGAGCGAGCCATGACCCCTCTTTTTACAACGGGAGGGGCCGAGCGTTCGGGTATGGGCTTCACCATCATGGACAGCTTTATGGACGGCCTTAAAGTCCGCTCCAAGGAGGGCAAGGGCACCACCGTCACCATGAGAAAAAGGCTCAACACGCGCCGATATAAATAAAATGGAGGTAAAGGATAAGGGCGAGCTGGAGGAGCTTGTGCGCCGCCACACTCCGCTTGTCAAAAGCATAGCCGCGAGATTTCTCGGCCGCGGCGTCGACCTTGACGATCTTATACAGCTCGGCTCCATCGGCCTCATAAAGGCTATAGAGGGCTTTGACGAGGGCTACGGCACCTGCTTTTCCACCTATGCCGTGCCGAAGATAATGGGGGAGATAAAGCGTTTTCTCCGCGACGACGGCACGGTCAAGGTCAGCCGCTCCATCAAGGAAAAGGCATACGCTATAGCGCAGGCAAGGCGCCGCCTGCTGGCCGAAAAGGGGGAAGAGCCGAGAATATCCGAGATAGCTCTTGAGGTCGGTCTGACCCCCGAGGAGACGGCCTCCTGCATAAACGCCTCGTCCTCGGTCGCCTCTCTTGACGAGCCTTTGAACGAGGATGGCGGCACCCTTATGGATATCAGGGGGGACAACAGCATGGCCGAGGAGAGGATGATAGAGCACATGAGCCTGTACGAGGCCATTTCACGCCTCGGCGAGGAGGAGAGAAAGGTGCTTGCCCTGCGCTTCTTCCGCGACCTCACCCAGCAAAAGACGGCCGATTTACTTGGCATGACACAGGTAAAGGTATCCCGAATAGAAAAAAAGGCCATACAGCGTTTGCGAACGCTGATGGCCTGACAATTTAAACGGCGCTATTTCCCGTGCTCCATGGTTGATTTGACGGCCTTGAGCCAGCCCTCATAGCGCCTTTCGGCCTCGTCGGGGGCCATTTTCGGGGCAAAGACGCGGCTGCTTTTTCTCAGAGAAGAGAGGTCGTTTTTGCTCCAGAAGCCGCAGGCAAGACCGGCGAACATTGCCGCGCCGAGGGCCGTACATTCAACGCTTTCGGGCCTGTCGATGGGGACGCCCAAAAGGTCGGCCTGAAATTGAAGCAGGGGGTCGCTCTGGCTGGCGCCGCCGTCGGCCCTCAGCCCCGAAAGCTTTATGCCGCTGTCCTTTTCCATGGCGATGATAAGGTCTTTGACCTGATAGGCTATGGCCTCGATGACGGCGCGCGCTATCTGGGGTCTGCCGGTGGCGCGTGTCATGCCGTACATTGCCCCTCTGGCGTACATATCCCAGTAGGGCGCGCCGAGGCCCGTGAAGGCTGGGACGATGTAAAGTCCTCCCGCGTCGGGAACCGACGAGGCAAGGTCGCTGCACTGGGCCGCCGTGTCGATTATCCTCAGATCGTCTCTCAGCCATTTTATGACCGAACCGGCGTTGAATACGCTGCCCTCGAGGGCGTATTCAACCCTGCCGTCAAGCCCCCACGCTATCGTTGAGAGCATACGGTTTGCCGAGCGCACGCGCTTTTCTCCCGTGTTCATCAGCAGAAAGCATCCCGTGCCGTATGTGTTTTTGGCCTGACCCGGGGCGTGACAGCCCTGGCCGAAAAGGGCGGCGTGCTGGTCGCCGGCAAGGCCGAGTATCGGCACTCCCCCGATGGTCTCGAGGCCTCGGACACTGCCCACAACGCCGAAATCGGCCGAGGAGGGCAGGACCTCGGGCAGTATATCCATAGGCACGCCGAGAAGGGCGCACAGCTCTTCGTCCCATTTGAGGGTGTTTATGTTGAAAAGCATTGTGCGCGAGGCGTTTGTATAGTCTGTCACATGGCGCGCGCCGCCCGTCAGGTTCCATATCAGCCAAGTGTCGACAGTGCCGAAAAGTAGGCGGTTCTTTTTTGCCAGTTCTTTCGCCTCGGGGACGTTGTCCAGCACCCAGCGTATCTTACTTCCCGAAAAATAAGCGTCGCATATCAGGCCCGTCTTTTCGGATATCTCAGGCTCGTGACCATCGGCCTTGAGCTTGTCGCAGAACTCGGACGTGCGCCTGCACTGCCAGACAATGGCGTTGTAAACCGGTCTGCCGGTATCTTTATCCCAAAGCACGGCCGTTTCGCGCTGGTTGGTTATGCCGATGGCGGCGATATCGGCGGAGGACGCGTTCACGGCGCGGCAGCACTCGGCAATAGCCAGCGACTGACTGTACCATATCTCCATGGGGTCGTGCTCGACCCAGCCGTCACGGGGGAATATCTGGCTGAACTCGTGCTGGGCCACGGCGGCCGCCCTGCCGCGTCTGTCAAAAAGTATGGCGCGCGAGCTTGTTGTGCCCTGATCTATGGCCAGAATGTATTTTTTATCCATGGTTGTATACCTCGAGTATCCATTTTAATATGTCAATATACGTCTGCTCGCAGTCACGTTCGTTAAGTATCTCATGGCGTTTTCCCGGATAGAGAATGCAAGTGGCTTTGCGCCCGACGGCTTTAAGCTGTTCGTCAATCCAGCGGACGGCGTCGCCGTAATGTCCCACGGGGTCCATGTCGCCCGAAATGACGAGAAAGGGCTTGCACTCGGTGCGAAGCGCCCATTTGTCGCTCCTTGTTCTGGCCATGCCGTCAAAAAGGTCGTGGAAGCCCGATGTGGTAAAGTGAAAACCGCACAACGGGTCGTCGCGGTATTTTTTGCGTTCCTCGTCGTTTGTCGAGAGCCAATCGTCCTTTTGACCGCGCCTTTTGAACAGCTTTTTCGGGTCGGCAAAGGCCAGCGCGTGGAAGAAAATATTCGGCTTTTTGGCCAGCCCGATTTTGGACATCCCGTCAGCCATTGCCATTCCCGGCTTGGCCATGGGGTTCGGAGCAGGGGAGCCGCAGAGGATAAATCCGTTATAAAAGGTCTCTCTGCCCATGGCGGCTATCGTCGAAACCACAAGAGAGCCCATGCTGTGGCCGAAAAGTATAAAGGGGCCGTCGGGGTATCTCTGGCGCATTATTCCGCCAAGCTCCACGGCGTCGTTAACTATGGCGTCCCATCCGTTTTGGTCGGCAAAATAGCCCAGCTTTTCGCCCTCAAGGCAGGTTTTCCCGTGACCTCTGTGGTCGTGACAGAAGGCGGCGAAGCCGTGGGAGGCGAGATAATTTCCAAGCCTTTCATATCTTCCGCCATGCTCCATCATGCCGTGGCATATCTGAACAAGGCCGTATATCTCGCCGTCGGGTATCCATCGGCGGACAAACAGGGGATGGGACAGCCCCTGCTCTATGTATCCTTCTTTGTAATCGGGCATTTTGTCACCTCAAATATAATTTCTGTAATAATTATACCAAACAATCGCGTCCAAATAAACCGAGGGCGGCGCAAGTTTAAACTAATTTAATAACCCCTCGTCGCCGAGGGGGAGTACGGCTAATATTTCATTAGGTTGATAAGAGCGAAGCAGAACACGCCCGTGCTCGCCGACACGAGGAGGGCCGTGATTATTCCGGCGGCTTTAGGGCTTTTCTTCGCCGAAAAATGATAGGATAAATCGGCCGCCGCCATCAAAGCTACAGCGGCGAAGAAGGGAATAAAGGGCGACAGGTCTCCCGTGGGAGTGCCCTTGTAATAGAAGAGCAAATCATCCGCCGGCGGAGCCGGAAAGATTTTGTCGTACATGGGTATAACTCCGGCAAGGTATGAGATAATGACAGCGCCCCAGCAGAGCCACGAGCCGTGATAGTTTTCGTCCTGCTGAACAACGGTGTGTATAATGGCAAAGCTGTTTGGAGCCATGCCGCCGCCCGCGGACAGGACATTGACATTGGCGTTGTCTATCCTGTTGCAAGCTTTGGCGCTTTCCTGGACAGACTCAATGTTGGCGGCGTCGCTAATTGAATGACGGTTGAAAGTCATGTGCAAAGCGAACAGTATGGCGAGAAAAATCATCGGGATCAAAAAGGATGTTTTTGTAGCCAAACAGGCAATAAAAAGGGGCAAAATGGAGGCAAAGGTCAGAATAAGGTTTATCGGGCTTTTTATTTTTTTCATAACAATCTCCTTTTTACATCGGTTATATCGCAAGGCCTGAAAGGCCGCGACAGAAGAAATATACGCCGAGGATAACCGAGGCGGCCAGTATTGCGCGATATAGGACAGGCTTTTTGTCCTTCAAAAAGTAGCTCGCAATGTCTCCTGTGGCCAGCGCCGCGGAGCCGAGGAAAAAGGGCATATAAAGTTCTGATTGAACGGCGGCTTTGTCGCCGAATAAAGCGGCATTGACCGTAATGGTAAAAAAGAAACACCCTGCAAATACAACCACCCAGCTGAGAACTCCGGCGTGATACCTCGCGTCCTTTTTGATATAAGTGGCCCCTCTGCCATAGGGGTTAAAGGAACCGGTTCTGCCGCCGCCGGCCATAATGGGCAGCTTCATGGCCGTTTCGAGGGTCTCTTTGTCAAGGGCTTCCATAACCTCGTCCTTGGCGCCGTCGCTCTTTTTTGGCGTTCCAAAAATAATGTGAATAAGAAGCAGTATAACAAAAGCGCCGAGGGGAAGCCAAATGGCAGAACCCACCATGAGACTGCCGACAAAAAGCGGAATGACGGAAATCAGGGTCAAAATGACGGTCACGGGGCTTTTGAATCTTTTCATTTCTTCAGCTCCTTTTTCTTTTTAGACCGATGAAGCGGCAAAAAGTTCCAAAAAAGGGGCGGAAAGCTCCGCCCCTTTGGGAAACAAATTATTTAACTATATTCTGGGGCTTGCCATCCAGCCACTTGGAGATGTTGTCCATGACGATGACGGCTCTTTTCTCAAAGGCCTGAGGGCCGGCAAAGGCCGTGTGAGGTGTGGCCAGCAGGTTGGGAGCTGTAAAGAGAACATGGTTTTCAGGTACGGGAGGCTCCGTCTCGAAAACGTCGACGGCCGCCTTGGCGATAACGCCCTTTTTAAGGGCCTCGGCCAGAGCCTCGCTGTCGACGACGGGGCCGCGGGAGGTGTTTATCAGATAGGCCTCGGGCTTCATCATGGCCAGCCTCTCTTTATTTATAAGGCCCTTTGTCTCTGCGGTCAGAGGTACATGGAGGGAGACGATGTCGCTTTCCTTTAATAGAGTTTCAAGAGAGACCTGCTCGACATTCGGGAGATTTTTCTCCGAGCGGTTATAGCCCAGCACGCGGCAGCCGAAAGCCGAAGCTATTCTCGCCACCCTCTGACCGATGGCGCCCAGACCGATGACGCCGAAGGTCTTGCCCTCCAACTCATAGCCCACAAGGCCGTCCTTTGTGCCGCCGCGGCGGACGGCCGCGTCACACTGGGGGATGTTTCTGGCAAGGCTTATCACCATGCCGAACACAAGGTCGGCCACGGCGACTGTAGAATATCCGGCGCAGTTGCAGACCATGATGCCCTTTTCGCGGCAGTATTCCATATCCACATGGTCTACGCCCGTAAAGGCGACGCAGACCATCTTGAGGTTAGGGCAATGCTCCATGACCTCGCGGCCGTACTTGAAGTTTGACAGGACGACCACGTCGGCGTCCTTGCTGCGCTCGATGAGGGTGGGGACGTCCTCGGCGCGGTTGTCATAGCAGACGACCTCCATTTTTCCGTGCACGGCCTTTTCGGCCATATCGCGCAAGGCCTGCATATCTATGCCCAGAGGCTCTAAAATACTGAGTTTCATTTTTATATCCTCCAAAAAAATATTTTTCTCCGTGCTTTAATTGTAACAGCAGTCGTGGGATTTTACAATAAAAAGATTGCTACAAACAGCCTGTTGGTGTATAATAATCCAAAATAAAAAACAAAACCCGGAGTTGATAATTTAATGAGCGAAAACTGCAATCACGATTGCGCGAATTGCGCGGAAAACTGCGCCGATAGGAAGATGAGCAAGGCCGATTTTCTTGTCAAGCCCCACGAGACGACCCATATCAAAAAGGTCATCGGCGTCGTCAGCGGCAAGGGCGGAGTCGGCAAGAGCCTTGTAACCTCGGCTTTGGCCGTGGCCGCGCGCCGAAAGGGCCACAGGGTGGCCGTTTTGGATTCCGATATAACGGGTCCCTCCATCCCCAAGGCCTTCGGCCTTAAAGAACAGGCCATGGGCAACGCTCAGGGCATAATACCCTGCGTCACAAAAAGCGGTATCGAGGTCATGTCCCTCAATCTGCTTTTGGAGGACGAGACGGCTCCCGTCGTCTGGCGCGGCCCCATTATAGCCGGCACAGTCAAGCAGTTCTGGAGCGAGGTTCTGTGGGGCGACGTCGACTATATGTTTATAGATATGCCTCCCGGAACGGGCGATGTGGCGCTGACGGTATTCCAGTCGATACCCCTCGACGGCCTCGTTATCGTCACGACCCCTCAGGAGCTGGTGGGCATGATTGTCGAAAAATCATATAATATGGCTCATTTGATGGATATTCCCGTGCTGGCCCTTGTGGAGAATATGAGCTATATCACCTGTCCCGATTGCGGAAAGAAGATAAGCGTTTTCGGCGAAAGCCATGTGGATGGGACGGCCGCTCGCTTGGGCATCCCCCACACGGTCAGGCTGCCGATAAATCCCGATTTTGCCCGTATGACCGACAGCGGCGGCATAGAGGATATCTCCTGCCCCGAGATAGAAGAGCTTGTCGGCCTGCTTTAAGGAAATCTTAAAAAAGGCCGAATAAAATCGCAAAAGACCCGTGGTATCATCTTTTAAAGAGGTGATATCGCTATGACTGTTCATTTGAAAAGAGGGCTTTTGGCGGCGTCGGCATTTATCATGGCCGGTTTTTGGGCTTCCCTTGCCCACCCCGAGGCGGCGGCCTCCTTCGGCCGCGGCGCTGTTGTCGGGCTGAGGGTGATGTTTGGCGCGGTGATAGCCGGACTGCTCTTGCTGAGCGTTAAAAGAAATTAAAAAAAGCGGCATGACTTCTGTCATGCCGCTTTTGCTATTCGGGCATATTCAGGCGGTATCCCGCGCCCCAGACGGTTTCGATTATCTTGGGGTTTTGCGGTTCTTCCTCCAGCTTTTCTCTGATGCGTCCGATGTGGACGGTGACGGTGGCGCTGTCGCTGATATAGCCGATGCCCCATATGCGCTCGAAAAGCTCTTCACGGGAAAACACCTTGTTTGGATGCCGCGCCAGAAAGACAAGTATCTCAAACTCGCGGTTGGGGAACTTTATTTCGACGCCGTTTTTTAAAACCTTCCAGTTTTTGGGGTAAATCGTTATCGGGCCTATATTGATCTCGTCGTTTTTCGGAGATGACTGGGGAGAGGTCAGCCGCGCGTAACGACTCAGGTGAGAGCGGACGCGGGCCACAAGCTCGGCCGGGTCGAAGGGCTTTGGAATATAATCGTCGGCGCCCAGGTCAAGACCCTGTATTTTGTCGGCCGATTCGCCCTTGGCCGTTACCATGAGAATCGGCACGTCGGTTTTCTGCCTCAGCTGACGGCACAACTCATAGCCGTCGATATGAGGCAGCATGACGTCCAGCAGGATGAGGTCGTATTCTCCGCTCAGCCCTCGCTCAAGAGCCGTCTGCCCGTCGCCGGCGATATATGTCTCAAAGCCGTTCATTTCCAGATAGTCCCTTTCCAGCTCGGCTATCTCGGTGTCGTCCTCGGCAATAAGTATTTTTTTCATGGTTGACAGTCCTCCTTTGCCATGGGCAGTCTGATGGTGAACTTCAGTCCGTTGTCATTTTCGGCCTCTATGCTTCCGCCGTGAGCGTCTATTATATATTTGACTATATAAAGACCCAGGCCGCTGCTGCTGCCGCCCTCCTTTCTGGCGCTGTCTCCGCGCCGGAACTGCTCGAATATGTGGGGCAGAAGCGAGGGGTCGACTCCTTGGCCGTCGTCCCTGAAAATAATAACCCGGTCGCTTCCGTCGCTGAAAAGCTTTACGGAAATAGTGACGGGGGAGCGAGAGGAATATTTGACGGCGTTTTCGGTCAGGTTGTTAAAAACCCTCCTGAGCTGTCCAACGTCGACAGCGGCCGTGTGCTCCCCCGTGCCGTAATCGGTCTGAAAGGCCACGCTCTGTAGCATGGGGTCGAGGGAGGCCTCGTCGACATAATAGCGTATAAGGTCTGTAAGCTCGACGTTCTTTTTGTTCAGGGGCAGGTTGCCCGTTTCCACCTTTGAAAAGAAGAAGAGGCGCTGGAGCAGAACGTCCATCTCGCCCGCCTTTTCATAGGCCGTGCGGAGATAATGCTCGATTTTTTCGGGCGTGTTGGCTATGCCGTCCTGTATGCCCTTTATATATCCCCTGACCGATGTGAGGGGGGTGCGCAGGTCGTGGGAAATGCCGGTGACAAGGTCGGCGCGCGCCTTTTCATAGGCGGCGTTCTTGTCGCGCTCCTCCTTTAAATGGCTCTGCATATGGTCAAAGGAATCGCATAGGGTCTTGAAATCGTCTTTGCCGCGGTAGCCTATGGGCTGTGAAAGGTCGCCCAGCTCGACTCTGACCGAGGCCTCGGTCAGCGCCGACAGGGGACGGGAGATGAACTTTAAAAGCCAGAGGGTGAAAATATAGCTTATGGCTATGATGACGGCGATGGCGATACACCCGACCACCCAGAAGTTTGTCATCAGACCGCCGACTCCGTCCATCGCCGGCATATTTTCTTTTGAAACGGCCAGAAGCACCGAATAGGGCAGGGTGCGGGCCACCACAAGCTTGTCCTCTATATAAAAGTGTCTCGACTGCGAAAGGTCCTGCAGCTCCAGCTCGGGTATAGCGCCGCGCCTGCCGCCCAGCGTCTCCTTTGACAGGGAGAATATGTAAAAGCTGAAGCCGAGGCCGTCGGCCTTTTCCTTTATTTCCTCATATTGTGCGGCTTCGTTTACGCTGTTGAGCAGGGCCGCCATCTCCTCTGTGGGGTCGCGGCCGTTTGACGCCGACTGCCGTCCCCAAATGTCGATGACAAAACCGCCGACTATCAGCAGCGCCACAAGGGACAAAAGCACCATCAGCGTGTTTGAAAGCAGTATCCTTGTCTTTATCTTCATGGACATTCCGCCTTTCGGATATAAAAAATAGATCCAAACCGCCGCTAACAATAGCCTTGACTTGGATCTATCTAATGGTGCGGCCAATGGGACTTGAACCCACACGGTTGCCCACACGCCCCTCAAACGTGCGCGTCTACCTATTCCGCCACAGCCGCATATTACTGCCGTTTTGTTACGGCTTAACTATAATATCACAGTGAGAAAAATAATGCAAGAGTTTTTTGCAAATAGCGCCAAAAAAGTTTTTAGAACTTTTTTTGAAAATAGGGTTGACTTTGACGAAAATCGTGTTATAATAACTCTTGCATTCGCGGATGTGGCGGAATTGGCAGACGCGCTAGCTTCAGGTGCTAGTGGGGGCAACTTCGTGGGGGTTCAAGTCCCTTCATCCGCACCAACAAAACAGTGGCCGTTTTTCGCGGCCATTTGTTTTGTCCTTTGACCGGCATTTCCGTCTCCCTTATCTGTCGCCAGCAGTCGTTTCCTTTTGAAGAGGACCTCGGGGAGAGTGAAAATCAACGGTTTAAAATGCAGATAACAAGACGCCTTTGGGCGTCTTTTTTCTTTGTCCCGATTTATTTTATTTATCAATATGTCAAAGAACAATGATTGATTTTTTCTATTGATATCGGGAAAGGCCTTTTTTATTATTTGTATTGAAAGATAAGGGTGAAACTGGTATAATATAGGTTGATTTTTATCGTCTCGGGCCGTTCTCGCGCCCGAAACCAGAGAGGTGAGTCCGTGTTCCTGAAATCTATCGAGCTGCAGGGGTTTAAATCCTTTCCCGACAAGACCCTTTTGACCTTCAGCGACGGCATTACGGCCGTCGTTGGCCCAAACGGCAGCGGAAAATCAAATATAGCCGACGCCATAAGATGGGTTTTAGGTGAGCAGTCGGCCAAAACGCTGCGCGGCGGCAAGATGGAGGATGTCATCTTCGGCGGCACGAGGCGCCGAAGCCCCATGGGCTTTTGCGAGGTATCGATAACCATCGACAACGGCGACGGGGCCATACCCCTTGAATATTCCGAGGTGACGGTGACGCGCCGCTATTACCGTTCGGGCGAAAGCGAGTTTTTTATAAACAAGCGCGCCTCAAGGCTGAAAGATGTCCGCGAGATGTTCATGGACACGGGTCTCGGACGCGACGGCTATTCCATGATAGGACAGGGCAGGATAGACGAGATACTGTCGGTCAAAAGCTCCGAGAGACGCGAGATATTCGAGGAAGCCGCCGGCATAAGCAAGGTGCGCCTCCGCAAGGAGGAGAGCTGCCGCAAGCTGGAGCAGGCCGAGGAGAACCTCGTCAGGATAAGGGACATAATAACCGAGCTTGAGGGTCGCGTCGAGCCTCTCAGAAAACAGGCCGAAAAGGCCAAACGCTTTTTGATACTCCGCGACGAGCTGAGGGTGCTTGAGACCTCGGCCGCCCTCGACAGCCTCGACGGCCTTGCCGAAAAGATAAAAAAAGCCAAGGTCGATTATGACAACGCCGAAAGGCTTTTGTCGGCCCGAAAGGGCGAGCTGGAGCAGCTTTACAGCCGCGGAGAGGGCTTTACGGAAAAGGCGAGACAGCTTGACCTGAGTCTTGAGGAGGCCAGAGACAGTCTTGAGGAGAGGAGAAACAGCCTTGCGGCCGTCGAATCCGACATGGCCGTTCTTGAGGCCAATATCAAGAACGCCAGACGAAGCCGAGAGGCCTATGACGAGGAAAACGCCAGACGTGAGGCGCGCAGGAGCGAGCTTTCCAAAAGCATGGAGGAAAACGCCGCCAGGCGAAACGCCATAGATGACAGGCTTAAAGAGAAAAATGCCGACCTTGAAGCACTGGCTTCCGAAATAGAGGAGGCCGGCCGGCAGGCCCGAGACGCCGTCCTCCGCCTTGAGGGGCTGAGGGCGTCCCACGCCATGTTAAGGGACAATATGCAGTCAAAGCTGGCCGAGGCCATGTCCCTCGAGGCGGCCATGGTTCAGATGGACGAGAGACAGCGCGAGGGGGACGGCCGCCGCGCCGACGCCCAGAAAAGGCTTGAAGAGGGCCAAAGGGCGCTTGACGGCGTCGACAGCCGCATAGGCGAGGCCGCGGAGGACGCAGATTCCGCCAAAAACTCCCTCAGCGGCGTCGATATGATGATGAAGGTCAGGGGCGATAGGGCCGAAAAGCTGAAACTCCGTGTCGAGGAGGCGGCTCGCGCCGTCAACTCCGGCGCCGACCGCCTGACCATGCTGAAGAATATGGAGCGCGATTACGACGGCTTTTCACAGGCGGTCAAAAAAATAATGCAGGCAGGAAAGGGCCTCGGCGGAATACAAGGCCCCCTGTCCTCCCTTATAAAGGTCGAGGATAAATATTCGGTCGCCATCGAAACGGCCCTCGGGTCGGCCATGCAGAATATCGTCGTCGATGACGAGGAGAGCGCCAAGGCGGCCATCGGATACCTGAAAGCCAACAATTTCGGCAGGGCCACCTTTTTGCCCGTCACGGCGGTCAAGCCGCGCTGGAGCGGACGCCGCGCCCTTGAGGGCGAAAGGGGCTTTTGCGGCTACGGCGACGGCCTTGTCCAGTGTGATAATACATACAGGGATATCATTTTGAGCTTCCTCGGCACGACGGCTGTCGTCGACAATATCGACAGCGCCATCGCCATGGGCAAAAAATACAAATATTCTTTCAGAATAGTCACCCTCGACGGTCAGCTTATAAGCGCCGGCGGAGCCATGACGGGCGGCAGCGCCACCAGAAGCACGGGCGTGCTTTCGAGAGCCAATGAGATAGAAAGGCTTGAAGTCGAGCTGGAAAAGGGCCGTGAAGAGCTGGCCTCGGCAAAATCGGCCCATGAAAAGGCCGAAAGGGAGCTTGCGGCGATTTCATATCAGCGCAGGAGCGCCGAGGAACAGCTCAAAGAGGCCGAGGAGCGCATCGCCGCGCTTAATTCCGAAAGGAGCCGCCATGAGGCCATCCTTGAAAGCGTAAACGAAAGCATAGCCCTTCTCGACAGGGAAAAAGAAGAATACCGCGCCAGAAGGGAAGAGAGCGACCGCAAGAGGGTCGAATGCAAGGCACAGGCGGAGGAGCTGGCCAAAAAGTCCGACAGGCTAAAGGCCGATATAGACGCTCTGGCGACGGAAACCAGCCGCGAGGCCGCCGGAGAACTTGAGAACAGGCTGACGGCCGTAAAGCTGGAAATAAGCGCGCTGAACGCCGAGCGTTCCACCCTGCTTGAAAATCACTCCATGCTCGAGGGTCTGTTGGCCGAGGCCGACGCCCGGCTTTTGGCCGGTAAAACCGACGCCGAAAGGACAGCGGTCGAGATAGAGGATATGAAGGCTCGCTCGCGAGAGCTTAAAACGGTGGCAGAAAGGCTTCAGGAGGAACGCAGGAGGCTTTCGGACGACGTGGACAGCCTGACAAAACAGAGGCTGGCTCTCGACGGCGAAAAGTCCAAAATGGACAGGGAAATACAGAACAAAAACGGCGAGATACTCAATCAGGAGCGCGAGCGCGCCACCCTTGAAAACCGTTGCCTGACCATGGAGGGAGAGGAAAAGGCCCTTCTCGACAGGCTGTGGGAGGCTTACGAGCTGACGCCGGCCGCCGCCAGAGAGATATATAAAAAGCCCGACGATCCCACGGCCGCCTCCGCCAGAATAACCGAGCTTAAAGGCGCGGTCAAAGCCCTCGGAAGCGTCAATCTCGATTCGGTCGACGAGTTCGAGGAGGTTAACGCCCGTTACACCTTTATGGCTGCCCAGAGGGACGACCTGGAAAAGGCCAAGCGCGACCTGACCGAGGTCATTGACAGGCTGACCGATAATATGGAGGAGAGCTTCGCCAAAAGCTTCAGAGAGATAAACGAATCTTTTTCGGCCACCTTTACCGATATTTTCGGCGGAGGCTCGGCGTATTTGAAGCTGGAAGATGAGAAAAATATACTTGAGTGCGGCATAGATATAAGCGTCGAGCTTCCCGGCAAGGGCGTCCGCGCCATATCCCTGCTGTCGGGCGGAGAAAAGGCCTTTGTGGCCACGGCCCTCTATTTCGCCATAATAAAGGTCAGTCCCACCCCATTCTGCGTCATGGACGAGATAGACGCCGCGCTTGACGACGTCAACGTCTCGCGCTTTGCCGCCTATATGAGGCGCCTTTGCTCCACCACCCAGTTTATCGTCATAACCCACCGCCGCGGCACGATGGAGGGCAGCGATATCCTCTACGGCGCCACCATGCAGGAACACGGCGTGACAAAGCTGCTCAAGCTGGACGTCAGGGAGGCCGAGAGCAAGCTGAATATCAAGCTGACATAAGGAGAATAGGCAATGAGCTTTTTTGATAAGATTCGTGAGGGACTTAAAAAGACAAAGGAGTCGGCCCAAAACAATGTAAACGCCGTTTTCGCCACCTTCAGAACGGTGGATGAAGACCTGCTTTCGGAATTGGAGGACAGCCTTATCCTCGCCGATATCGGGGCCGAGCTGGCCATGGAGACGGTAGACGAGCTGAGAGAGAGGGCCAAGCTGAAAAACCTTCAGGATTCTGAGGCCGTAAAGGCCGAGCTTTGCGACATACTGGGCGAGAAGATGAAGCCCAACGAGGGGCTGAGCCTCGAAACCGCCCCGTCGGTCATACTCGTTGTCGGCGTGAACGGCGTCGGCAAGACGACCAGCATCGGCAAGCTGGGCCGGAAGCTGACGGCCGAGGGCAAAAAGGTGCTTTTTGCCGCCGCCGACACCTTCCGCGCCGCCGCCGCCGACCAGCTTGCCATATGGGCCGACAGGTGCGGAGCCGATATCGTCAGGCACGCCGAGGGAGCCGACCCGTCCTCGGTCATATTCGACGCACTTTCGGCCGCCAAGGCCAGGGGGTGCGACGTGGTGATATGCGATACGGCCGGCAGGCTTCACAATAAAAAGAATCTGATGAACGAGCTGGCAAAAATGAATCGCATCATCGACCGCGAGCTTCCGGGCGCCTCAAAGGAGACCCTTCTTGTCATCGACGCCACCACGGGACAGAACGGAATCGTTCAGGCCGAGAGCTTCAACGAGGCCTGCACCCTGACGGGTATAATCCTGACCAAGCTTGACGGCACGGCCAAGGGGGGCATAGTTATAAATATCTCCAATAAGCTGGGCGTACCCGTCAAGTTTGTCGGCGTTGGAGAAAAGGCCGAGGATATGCTGGATTTCGAGCCTCAGGAGTTTGTAAAGGCATTTTTTGAATAGAGGTAGAGATATGAGACAGGACGGAAGAGAAAAAGGTCAGCTCAGACCGATAAAAATAACGACGGGCTTTATCGAATACCCCGAGGGGTCGGTGCTGATAGAGTGGGGCGGCACAAAGGTCATCTGCAACGCCACCGTCGAGGATAGGGTGCCTCCCTTTCTTGAGGGGAGCGGCAAGGGCTGGATAACGGCCGAATATTCCATGCTGCCCCGCGCCACCAATACGCGCAGTCCGAGGGACATAAACAAGCTCAAACTCTCGGGCCGAAGCGCCGAGATACAAAGGCTCATCGGCAGGGCGCTTCGCTCGGTGACCGACCTTGAAAGCCTGGGCGAGCGCATGATAACCATAGACTGCGACGTCATCCAGGCCGACGGCGGCACAAGGTGCGCCTCCATCACGGGCGGCTTCTGCGCCCTTGTGCTGGCCCTTGAAAAGCTGAGAAAAGAGGGTCTGCTTGAAGCTATCCCCCTCCGCTCCCATGTGGCCGCCGTGTCGGTGGGCATTGTGGGCGGAGAGCCTCTGTGCGACCTTTGCTATACCGAGGACAGCGGAGGCGAGGTCGATTTCAATTTCATTATGAATGAAAAGGGAGACATCATCGAGCTTCAGGGCACGGGGGAGGAAAGACCATTCAGCAAGACCGAGCTTGACGGAATGTATCAAATGGCCTTTGAGGCCGTCAAAGAGCTGGTAAAAATCCAAAAGGACGCCCTGAAAGAGGTCGAGGGGTGTAAATGATGACGTTTGTACTTGCCAGCAACAATAAAAAGAAGCTCAAAGAGATGAACGACATACTGTCCCGTGACGGCTACAGCGTCATATCCATGGCTCAGGCCGGTATAACCTCCGAGCCGGAGGAGAATGGGACTACCTTTGAGGAAAACGCTCTGATAAAGGCTCGCTCTGCCATGAGGGAAAGCGGTATGCCCTGTATAGCCGATGATTCGGGGCTTGAGGTCGACGCCCTCGGCGGAGCGCCGGGAGTATATTCGGCCAGATACTGCCCCGGCAGCGATATGGACAGAGTTATGTATCTCCTGAAAAATATGGAGGGGAAGGACGACCGCGCCGCGCGCTTTGTCTCGGCCGTCGCCTGCGTATTCCCAAGCGGACGGGAGACGGTCGTCAGGGGAGAATGTCACGGCGAAATACTCAAGGAACTGAAAGGCGAGGGCGGTTTCGGCTATGACCCAGTCTTTTATGTGCCCGAGGAGGGCTGCACCTTTGCCGAAATGACACAGGAAAGAAAGAACATGATTTCCCACAGAGCCAACGCCATGGAAAAGCTCAGACAGGAGCTTAAATCGATAAGGAATGAGGAAGAATAAATGCTGACAAGCAAGCAGAGGGCCTTTTTAAGGTCAAAGGCAAACGGCCTTGACGCCATATTTCAGGTGGGCAAGGGCGGAATAAACGACAACCTTATATCGCAGATAAGCGACGCTCTGGAGGCCAGAGAGCTTATTAAAATAAATGTGCTTGAATCCTCCATGCTCACGGCGCGCGAGGCCTCCGAGGAGATATGTCGCCTTACGTCGGCCGAGCCTGTCCAGTGTGTCGGCGCCAAGGCGGTCATCTACAGGGCTTCCGAAAAGAACCCCCAGATAACCCTTCCGAAAGCGTAATGGACAGGAGAATAGCCATTTTCGGCGGCACCTTCAATCCGCCCCATATGGGTCATGTTTCGGCGGCCAGAGCCTGTGTCGAAAGCCTCAAGCTGGACAGGCTTATCATGATACCCACCAATATTCCGCCTCACAAGACCCTTCCCGAGGGCTCCCCGACGGCGGCTCAGCGCCTTGAAATGACGGCCATCGCCGCCTCCATGGTGCCCATGGCCGAGGTCAGCGATATGGAAATATGCCGCAGAGGGGCCAGCTATTCATACGAGACGGCCACCCAAATGGCCGAATTGTATCCCGACGCCACCCTCTGGTTTGTTATGGGCACCGATATGCTGGCCTCTTTTGAAAATTGGCGCAGGCCGGAGGTCATACTTTCCCATTGCCGCATAGCCGCCGTGGCGAGGGGCAAGGAGGACGGCGAGTTTATCGCCCGTCAGGCCAAAAAGCTCAAAAGAGACCTGAACGCCCAAGTGGATATAGTATATAATCATGTCATCGAGGGCAGCTCCACCGATTTCCGCAGCGGCGCGGCGGAGCGCCTCGTCCCCTCGGAGATAAGGCGGTATATAAGGCGCAAGGGCCTTTACGGAGGTATCGAGGGTGAGAGATGATTTGGCGAAGGCCGTCAGGCCCTTTCTGACCGAAAAACGCTACGGACACACACTGCGGTGCCGCGATATGGCTTTAAGGCTGGCCGACAGGTGGGGATGCGACAGGGAAAAGGCCGAGGAGGCCGCCTTGCTCCACGATATAACAAAAAAGGCCGACAACGCCGGGCAGTTGCAATTATGCGATAAATATGGCATAATAAACAGATACAGCGAAAGTGAGTTTCCGTGGCTTATCCACGCCGATACGGCGGCCGAGGTGGCGAGAGACCTTTTCGGCGCGCCGCGTGACGTGTGTATGGCGATAAAGTATCATACGCTGGGCCGGGAGGACATGAGCCTGCTGGAAAAGATAATCTACCTTTCCGACGCCATAGAGGAGGGCAGAGATTATCCCGGCGTGGGAGAGATAAGAAAAACCGCTTTTGAAAACCTCGATATGGCCGTGCTGATGAGCCTCGAGGGCACGATAAAAGATGTCGAGGAACAGGGACGCGCGCCCCATGAACAGAGCCGCATGGCGGCAGATTTTCTGCGAAAGCAGCTTGAAAAGGAGAACAGAATGGATAATATCAATATGGAGCCGAAAGAGCTTCTGGCCGAGATAGTCAAGATAGCCGACGGCCGCAAGGCCAAGGACATGGTGGCCGTCGAGGTCACCGAGCAGACCACCCTCGCCGATTATTTCCTCATCATGACGGGCACCTCCTCCACCCATATCAGAGCCCTGAGCGACGAGATAGAGTTTCAGCTCAAGGACAGATTCGGCGTTTACGCCCACCATATCGAGGGCATAAACTCCAACTGGATATTGATGGACTATTCAACCGTCGTCGTCAATATATTCATGAGCGACGCCCGTGAGATGTACGCCCTCGAGCGTATGTGGGGAGATTCTCGCCCCGTCGATTTGAGCAAGTTCATAACCGCGGAATAAAGGTATTTTCATATAAAGGAAGTGTGAGCCGTGAAGTACGATTTTAAAACCATTGAAGCCAAATGGCAAAAACGCTGGGAGGATGAAAAATCCTTCCGCGCCCTTGACGATTTTTCCATGCCGAAATATTACGCCCTTGTGGAGTTCCCCTATCCCTCGGGCGCCGGCATCCATGTGGGCCATCCCCGTTCATATACCGCCCTTGACATCGTGGCCAGAAAGCGCCGTATGGAGGGCTATAACGTTCTTTATCCCATGGGCTGGGACGCTTTCGGCCTGCCCACCGAAAACTTTGCCATCAAAAACCACGTCCCTCCGGCCGAGGTGACAAAAAAGAATGTGGCAAGGTTCAAAAGCCAGCTTCAGATGCTCGGTCTGTCCTTTGACTGGGACAGGGAGATAAACACCACCGACCCCGATTATTTCAAATGGACCCAGTGGATATTCCTCAAGCTCTTTGAAAAGGGCCTTGCCTATAAGACGACGATGCCCGTCAACTGGTGCACCTCCTGCAAGTGCGTTCTGGCCAACGAGGAGGTCGTAAACGGCGTGTGCGAGCGTTGCGGCTCTCCCGTCATACGCAAGGAAAAGAGCCAGTGGATGCTGGCCATCACAAAATACGCCCAGAGGCTGATAGATGACCTTGACAAGGTCGATTACATCGACAGGGTAAAGGTGCAGCAGAAAAACTGGATAGGCCGCTCGACCGGCGCCGAGGTGGAGTTTGAGACCACCGAGGGGGATAAGCTGCTCATCTACACCACTCGCCCCGACACCCTTTTCGGGGCCACATATATGTTCATGTCGCCCGAGCATCCCTTTATCGACAAATGGCAGGGCAGGCTGACGAATTACGGCGACGTGGTCGCATACCGCGAGGCATCCTCCAGAAAGTCGGATTTCGATCGCACCGAGCTTCAGAAGGACAAGACGGGCGTCAGGCTGGAGGGCGTCAGGGCCGTAAATCCCGTAAACGGCAGAGAGATACCCATTTTCGTTTCGGACTATGTCCTCATGGGCTACGGCACCGGCGCCATAATGGCCGTTCCTGCCCACGACACACGCGACTGGGAGTTTGCCAAGAAGTTCGGCTGTGACATCATCGAAGTTGTCAAGGGCGGAGAGGTCGAAAAGGAACCCTTTACCGATTGCGACACCGGCGTTATGGTCAATTCCGGCTTCCTTGACGGCATGAGCGTCGAAGAGGCCAAAAAAGCCATCGTAAAATGGATTGAGGAAAAGGGCGTCGGCCATTCCAAGGTCAATTATAAATTGCGCGACTGGGTATTCTCCCGCCAGCGTTACTGGGGCGAGCCCATACCTCTGGTGTATTGCGAAAAGTGCGGCTGGGTGCCCGTGCCCGAGAACGAGCTTCCCCTCAAACTGCCCGAGGTCGACAGCTATGAGCCGACAGAAAACGGCGAATCGCCCCTTGCCAAATGCGAGGATTGGATAAACACCACCTGCCCCCATTGCGGAGGCCCTGCTCGCCGCGAGACCGACACCATGCCTCAGTGGGCCGGCTCAAGCTGGTATTTCCTCAGATATATGGACCCCCACAACGACAAGGCCCTTGCCTCGCCCGAGGCTCTCAAATACTGGGGACAGGTCGACTGGTACAACGGCGGCATGGAGCACACGACGCTCCATCTGCTCTACAGCCGTTTCTGGCATAAGTTCCTTTATGATATCGGCGTCGTGCCTAATCCCGAGCCTTACGCCAAGCGCACCAGCCACGGCATGATTTTGGGCGACAACAACGAGAAGATGAGCAAGAGCCGCGGCAACGTCGTCAACCCTGACGAGATAGTCGACACCTACGGCGCCGACACAATGCGCCTTTACGAGATGTTCATCGGCGATTTTGAAAAGTCGGCTCCCTGGAAGACCGATTCCATCAAGGGCTGCCGCAGGTTCCTCGAAAGGGTCTGCTTCATCAGGGATTCGGTCAAGCCTGGCAAGGAATACAGCAAAGAAAACGAGGCCGAGATGCACAGGACCATAAAGAAGGTCTCGGAGGACATCGAGAACCTCAAGTTCAACACGGCTATAGCCGCCCTCATGAGCCTGCTCAACGTTTTCACCGACAACGGCGTCAACGAGGCCGAGTATATGACCTTCCTCCAGCTGCTCAATCCCTTTGCTCCCCATCTGACAGAGGAGTTGGCCGAGACCATGGGAGTTACCGATACTTTGGTCCGTCATCCCTGGCCCAAGTATGACGAGAGCAAGACGGTCGACAACAGCGTCAATATGGCCGTCCAGGTCAACGGCAAGCTCAAGAGCGTCGTTGTCCTGCCCGTCGACTGCGGCGAGGATGAGGCCAAAAAGGCCGCCATGGCCGACGAAAAGGTGGCCGCCGCCATTGAGGGTAAAGAGGTCGTCAAGGTCATCGTCGTCAGGAACAAAATAATAAATATAGTTGTAAAAGGCTAAAATAACTTGACAGACGGGACGATAGGTAATATAATGTATTTTGTTGATTAAGTATCTTTTCATGTTTGATTTACGGAGGGAGGGAAATATAAATGCCAGAGATTCATGTCAAGGCTGATGAATCGCTGGATAGCGCGCTCAGGCGTTTTAAGCGTTCATGCGCCAAGTCGGGTGTGCTTTCCGAGCTCCGTAAGCGTGAACACTATGAAAGTCCCAGCGTTAAGCGCCGCAAGAAGAGCGAAGCTGCCAGGGCCAAGAAAAAGATGTATAGATAAAATACAGCTTATAAACGCCGCCTGATTTCAGGCGGCGTTTTTTGTATTATTAAACATTATTTTCTCCTGATATAGTGCATTGTGTAAAAAAAGGTGATATAATTATTGTAATTGATTTTTCAAATATACAAAGGGGACATGGATATGAATATGAACGAACAGCTTATGACAATGATACGCAGCGTTGTCACTCCGGCTACCGGTTGTACCGAGCCGGTGGCTATCGCCCTCAACGCCTCCACCGCTCGCGCCGAGCTTAAAGGCAAGCTCAAAAAGGCAACCGTCAAAATGGACATCTGCCTTTTGAAAAACGCCCTCGGCGTCGGAATACCCGGTTTTTCCGAAAGGGGAGTTGTGGCCTGCGTGGCCATCGGCATCGCGGCCGGCGACCCCAAAGCCGGCATGAATGTCCTGGGAAATATCACCTCCGAGGGAGCCGAGGAGGCCAAAAGTCTTATTCCTCTGATAACCGTACAGCTTGACGGCACAAGGAGCGGCCTTTTTATCGAAACCGTGCTTGAAAGCGATGAGGATAAGGTCAGGGTCATCACCGACGGCGGACACGCCAATATAACTCTTGTGGAGCATGGCGATAATTTTGCCCATTACGAGACAAAGGACGGCAGCTCCATAGACGGCATAGAGAAATACTCCCTTGAGGATTTCAAGAAGTTTGCCGATACTGTCGACGATAATTCTCTGGCTTTTTTCAAAGAGGGCCTTGAGATGAACCGCGCCATTGCCCACGCCGGCGAGGAAATGGCCATCGGACAGTGCTTTGAGAAGATGAGCAAAAAATCGTTTTTTGACAATTCCCTCATTTTTGCCGTGCAAAAGGCCACTTCCTGCGCCTCCTTCGCCCGTATGAGCGGCGTACAGCTCCCTGTTATGACGGTCACAGGCAGCGGCAACCAGGGCATCGGCCTCTTCCTGACGGCCGGAACGGCTGCTGAAATCTTGGGCGTAGGCGAGGAGAAGATGCTCCGCGGTATAGCCTTTGCCCAGGCAGTAAATATGTTCATCAAGCATGAGCTGGGCACCCTTTCCTGTCTCTGCTCCTGTAGCGTGGCGGCCGGTTTGGCCGGAGCTGTCGGCGTCATATATATGATGGACGGCAGCCTTGAGCAGGTGACTGCCTGCATAAAGACGGTTCTCGGCTCGGCCACGGGCATGATATGCGACGGAGCCAAGGAGGGATGCGCCAACAAGGTCGGCCTCTCCTGCGCCAACGCCATCACCTCGGCCATGATGGCTCTCGAGGGCTTCGGCATAGAGGAGGGCGGCATAGTCAATTCCAACGATGTTTCGGTGTTGATAAAGAACCTCAGCCGCGTCGCCAATGTGGGCATGGACAACGCCAACTCGACCATTGTCGACATTATGATGGGCAAGTAAAGATAAGATAAAAAGTCCTCCCCGACCATATAAGTCGGGGAGGACTTTTTTTATTGCTGTGCGTAATTTTATGCTGAAAGAACCGTTAGAGTATGCCTGCCGGCAGATGGACCGTAACGCCCGGGCCGACGGGAAGGCCGATAAGGTTCCAGATGACAAAGAATACAATCCAGACGACCAGCATGATAAGAGCGCCCATTATGTTGTTGGAAAGTATCGTGCCAAGCTGGCAGTCCTTGTCGTATTGCTCCTGAGCCATCGTCAGGCACATGAACAGGACGGCCGACATGGGGGAGCAGGCGTTTGTGCAGGAGTCACCGATGCGGTAGGCCATCTGCACGAATCCGGGATGATAGCCCAGCTGGAGCATCATGGGGATAAAGATGGGGCCGAGGATGGCCCACTTTGTCGAGCTGGAGCCGACAAGGAAATTGATGCAGGCCACGATGATTATAAATATGACTATCATCGGCATACCGGTAAAGCCCAATTTGTCAAGGGCGTTGGCGCCGGCGATGGAAAGGATGGTGCCTATCTTTGTCCAGCTGAACAAGGCGCTGAACTGGCCGATGACAAAGACCATTGTGACAAAGGTCGTCATTGAACGAACCTGAGCCATACAGCGGTCGGAAATATCCTTGCCCGATTTGACATTGCCCGTCGACTTCGCGAAAGCCAGACCGGAGGTAAAGAAGAGGCCGAAGAGGATGGGAACTATGCCGCTGAGGAAGGGGCTGTTGAGGATAGAGCCTGTCTCGGCGTTCCTCAAAACGCCGCTCCAGATGCCCACTCCAACGAGAGCTATGTAGGCCAGAGCTGTCAGACCGGCGGCTCTGAGGCCCTTTCGCTCGGTATCGGTAATATCGGCTGTCAGCACGACGGCGTTGCCGCCCTTGCCCTTGCCGGGAACATAGGGGCCAAGGTGAGGCTCCATAATGTATTTGTCAAAAAGGGTTATGACTATGGCCAGCAGGAATGTGGAAACAAATGTAAAGAAGTAGTTACAGACCAGATCGACATTCAGCACTCCGGCGCCAAGCTCGCCGTCAAGAACGGTGTTTGTAATGCCCATCAGCAGGGCGTCGGTTCCGGCCGGGAACAGGTTGGCCGACCATCCGCCCGATGTGCCCAGCATACCCACCGAAAAACCGGCGATGGGGTTTTTGCCGTAGCTGGCGAACAGCATGGCGATCAGGGGCGGAATGATATATCCGCTGGAGTCCGAGAAGATATTGCCGCATATGGCTATAACGGCGCATCCGAAGACCATGGCCGAATCGGGCAGGACGCCCATCAGCTTTTTCAGCAGAGCCGACACCATGCCGGTCTGCTCCAGCATACCCATGCCTATGGTCATTGTGATAACAACGCCGAGGGAAGCATAGCCGGTGAAGTTTTTGACCATGTTGGCAAGCAGCCAGTGGATACCGTCAACAGAGAAAAAGTTGTTCGGTGTAACCGTTTCTCCGTTGGAGGGGTTGACAAGGGCAACGCCCAGCAGGCTGAGTATCATGGAAAGAACTGCCGTTATCATGAACAGATAGAAGAACAGGATAAAGGGAGGGGGAAGCTTGTTGGCGCCCTTTTCGATCGCCGTTTGGAAGCGTTCAATGAATCCGCGTTTCTTTGTGGTCTCACTCAAAATAATCACCTCTCATCAAATATGTACAAATCTCTGCCGAACTTTCATTGCTTATATTATATAATATTGACAGAGGGTTGTCTAAATGTATATTTTACGAAATAAATTTAAATATTTTGTTAATAATAAACAAACGAAATATACAAAACAAATAATGATATAGGTGATAAAATTAACATAAATGCACAATTAAGGAAGCGAAGCTTTTTTGAAAAGCATTACCGAAAAAGAAAAGCCGTAAAGCGTATATGCTTTACGGCTTTTGTCCGTTAGTCTATTGTATTTTGCAGAAATAAATGGCTTTTTGGCTGTCTACGGTGGCGGCCGACAGCATGACGGCCAGCTTGCCCGACGGACATATACTTATGGCCTCGAAATCGGGATGATAGGCCCCTTCGGCTTCCAAATCGAAGGAGAGGACGGAAACCCCGTTTTTGAATATCTCGGCTCGGCTCTCGCCGGGGGAGCTGCTGTAATCGGATATTCCCAAAGCCAGAACCTCGCCGTCCTGACAGGCGCAGAGTGCCGATATGTAGCCGTCGTCATCCTGATCGGGCAGGTCGCCCAGCTCAAGAGGGGCATATGTTTTGCCGTCGGCGGAGGAGACGCCATGGGGAACAAGGGAGAAATAATCGTAGATGAGCAGGCCGTCACCGTAAGGCGTTGCCGAAAGATATTCATAATCGGTCAGGCTGGAGCTGCTGCCGTCGGGGCGCAAAATAATGGGGTTGTTGACCCATTCCCAGCCCAGAAGGCCGCCTACGACCCCACTGCCGTCGGGGAGCCAGCCATAGGCGGTCGGAAGACAGAAGTCAAGCTCGGGGTCGCCGCCCTCGGGAGTATAGCCCTCCATGACCGAATATACCGTTTCAAAATGAATATCGGTGATGTAAAGCTCGGTGGAGTTGGATACGGCGGCAAGCTGTCTGTCGGGAGATACCATGACCGAGCGGACGTCGCCGCCCGGCACGGAGATGTCATATTCGTCATAATCGAGAGTCAAAGGGTCGATAAAAAGCAGTTTTTCGGCGCTGTAGTTTTCCGTGTTAAGGGTCATGACCATGACGGTGCCGTCATTAAAAACCGTCGTCGGATACTGGCCGATGATGCCTATGGGCATTGAAGAGCCTGTGAAAGCGTCACGGCTGACCGAATAGGTGAAAAGGGAGGCCCTTTCGGACACTATGCCGTCGCTTATAGACGAGGCAAAGACAAGGATGGTGTCGGCCGAGGCGGCAAAGACGCTGTCGACCGTCATTCCCTTTTTGTTAAGATACGAAAGGTCTATTTTCATGACCGACCCGTCGCCGCTTACCGGGGTACTGCCCTTTGGCGGAGGGTCTTCGTCGACGGTGACGGGGGGCTTTATATCCTCACCCGAGGGGTCGTTTTCGGGAGGAGGGTCGTTTTTTTCTTTAATGCCCCAGGAAAAGAGAAAAAGCAGACAGAGACGAGAGGCGAACAAAGCTGTTGTAAGTTTTCTCATTGGTGGTAACATTTTTTTATTTTATGCCAATACAGCTTGGCCTGCTGTTCGGCCTTGTTCATGCCCTCGTGATAATATGAGGCCGCGCGCAGTCCGTCGGGCAGATACTGCTGCTCTACATAATTTCCCGGGTAATCGTGTGGGAATTTGTATGTCAGGCCACGGCCCAGCTTGGCGGCTCCGCCATAGTGGGCGTCTTTGAGGTGGGAAGGGATATCTCCCGATTTTCCGGCGGACACATCGGCCATGGCGGCCGACATGGCCGCCGATACCGAGTTTGATTTAGGCGCCGTCGCCAGCAGCACGCAGGCCTGAGCCAGCGGAAGCTGAGCCTCGGGCAGGCCGAGCTGTAACGCCGCGTCACAGCAGGCCTTGACTATTGAAACGGCCTGGGGATAGGCCAGCCCCACATCCTCGCTTGCCACGCAGAGCATACGTCTCGCCGCCGATGTAAAATCGCCTCCGCTTATAAGCCTTGCCAGATAGTGGAGGGAGGCGTTGACGTCGGAGCCTCGCAGGGATTTGTGAAAGGCCGAAAGCACGTCATAGTGGGCGTCGCCGTCGCGGTCATACCTGTTGGAGGATTTTTGGGTGACGGCTTTGGCGTCCTCAAGGGAGACAAAAAGCTTTCCGTCCCTTTCGACTGCCGAAGAGCATAAAAGTTCTACGGCGTTTATGGATTTTCTCACATCGCCGCCGCAGGCCAAGGCTATATGCCCTATGACGCCCTCCTCGATGTCCAAAGGTGCGTCATAGCCCTCGGCCGCCAGACGGAAGGCGCGGGCGACGGCTTTCTGTATGTCCTCCGCCTCGATTGGCCTGAACTCAAAAACGGTGCTTCGGCTCAAAATGGCGTTGTAAACGTAAAAATAGGGGTTTTCGGTTGTGGAGGCGATAAGGGTTATCTTTCCGCTTTCGATAAACTCCAAAAGCGACTGCTGTTGTTTTTTGTTGAAATACTGTATTTCGTCCAGATATAGCAGAATGCCGTTGGGGGCCATAAGGGTGTCAAGCTCGGACACTATATCCTTTATGTCGCCCACTCCCGCCGTGGTGGCGTTGAGCCTGTACAGCTTGCGGCTGGTCTTGCCGGCGATTATCTGGGCGAGGGTGGTTTTGCCGACGCCCGAGGGGCCGTAAAAAATCATATTCGGTATATTTCCGCTTTCGACAATGCGGCGCAGTATTCCGCCCGGGGCGATGAGATGCTGTTGCCCCACTATGTCGTCAAGCTCGGTGGGGCGTATTCTGTCGGCTAAAGGCTGGTACATATCTGTTTCCTTTTTAAATGGTGTTATACTGATTATACCATACACAGACAATAAAGTAAAATTAAAGCTTATTACATTCCGCAACAGGCGGTTGCTTGGCATGGCTCACGAAAGGTGATAGAATGTCCTCGAGGTGATAAAGATGAAAACACAGGAGATAATTCTTGAACTGCGAAATAAAAACCGTCTTTCGCAGGAGGAGCTTGCCGAAAAGGTGTTTGTCACAAGACAGGCCGTTTCGCGCTGGGAAAACGGGGATACCGTGCCCAATACCGAGACCCTCAAGCTGCTGTCAAAGCTGTTCGACGTCTCGATAAACACTTTGCTCGGCTCGCCGCGACAGCTTGTCTGCCAGTGCTGCGGTATGCCCCTTGACGACGCCGACATCAGCAGAGAGGCGGACGGCAGCTTTAATGAGGAATACTGCAAATGGTGCTATTCCGACGGCGCCTTTGCCTATGACAGCCTCGAACAACTGACCGACTATCTTGTGGAGCATATGTCAAACGAAAACTTTCCGCCCCAACAGGCAAGAGATTACTTTGAGAATATATTGCCAAAACTCAAGCATTGGACCAATGCGGAAAAATAACAAAAAGGGCAAGGCAACCATAACGGTCGCCTTGCCCTTGCTTTATCTTTTTTAGTCGATATAAGCCTTTATCAGGTTAAAGGTGTTTATAAGGCCGTCAACATGGGTGCGCTCATAGCCGTGGGAGGCATAGACGCCGGGGCCGATAAGGGCGTGACGGACGTCATAGCCGGCCTTGAGCGTTGTCTCGACGTCCGAGCCGTAAAAGTTGTAAACATCGACGGCATAATCGACTTCGGCCGATTTGGCGGCCTTTACAAGGTCGGTCGTCATCTCATAGTTGTAGGGGCCGCCCGAATCCTTGGCGCAGATGGATACCATGCGCTCGGTACAGCCAAGGCCCTCGCCGACACAGCCCATATCCACCGACATGGCGTCGACAATGCCCTCGGGCACGCCGCAGGAAGCGCCGTGGCCGACCTCTTCATAAACCGTAAAGCCGATGACAACTCTGCGCGAGGGGGTGATGTTCTCCTCCTTCAGATACTTGGCGTATGTAAGCAGTACGGCGGCCGAAGCCTTGTCGTCAAGGAAGCGGCTTTTGATATATCCCTTTTTGGTTATCGTGAAACGTGGGTCGACGGCGACAAAGTCGCCGGCCTCTATGCCAAGAGCCTTGACGTCCTCGGCGCTTTCGACAAACTCGTCCAGCACGACCTCCAGATTGCTTTCAAAGCTTCTGGGCTTGTTGACATCGGCGTTGACATGGGAAGAGGCGTTTGGCACCTGCAATGTGCCCTCGTAAGCGCCGTTGAAACGGGAATAGACCCTCACGCTGTTTGTCTCGACATTGTTGGGGTTGAGGCCGCCGACCTTCGATATTGTCAGGCGTCCGTTGCTTTTGACCGTGCTTACCACGGCGCCCAGTGTGTCCACATGGGCAAAGAGCATGATGCCGTTTCCGCTGCCGCCCAGTTCGGCCCTGACGCCGCCCTTGTGCAGCCTTTCGGGGGCATAACCGAGGGCTTCAAGCTCCTTGCAGAGATAGTCCTGCGCGTTTGATGTAAAGCCGGTGGGGCTGTCGATGGCGATGAGCTTTTCAAGCTGCTCCAGCATATATGCCTTGTAAACTTCCTTCATTTATATCGCTCCTTAAATTAAATTGGTTTCTGTCTAAAGTATAGCACAACGGCGGCGCAAAACAAAGCTATTTTTCAAACTCCCGGCGGAGCTTCTCAAGGGCTCTTTTTTCAATCCTTGAGACATAGGAGCGCGATATGCCCTTTTGGGCGGCTATCTCGCGCTGGGTGAGCGCCTTGCGGCCGTAAAGGCCGTAGCGGTCGATGATGATTTCCCTTTCGCGTTCGTCAAGGCCGGAGAATATGTATTTATATATGCCGCTGCAGCTGTCGTTTTTTTCAATGTCCTCAAGCATGGTGTCCTCACAGCTTATGACGTCCATAAGCGAGAGAGCGTTGCCGTCCTTGTCGCTGTCTATCGGCTCGGAAAGCGAAACCTCGTTCTGCTGCTTGCGCGTGCCTCTGAAATACATCAGTATCTCGTTTTGTATGCACCTCGCAGCATAGGTGGCCAGACGGGTGCCTTTTGACGGGCTGTAGGAGCATATGGCTTTTATCAGCCCCACTGTGCCGATGGATATAAGGTCGTCGTGCTCCTCGCGGGCCGAGTAATATTTTTTGACTATATGGGCCACAAGCCTCAGATTGTGCTCCACCAGCGTGTTTCGGGCTCCGAGGTCGCCTTCGGCGGCCAGAGCCAGATATTTTTCCTCCTCCTCCCGTGTCAGCGGACGGGGAAAGGAACCCGTCGAGGACGATACCTTCAAAATCAGCATGGCGCCCGATGTCAGGGCCTCCATGAGCCAGGCGAAAAACATGACGATACCCCCTTTGTTTGCTTCTCTATAAGGTATGACAGAGGGGGCGGTATTGTGCAAGTACGGTTTTTTATTAAGATTTTTTATATGAACTTTTTCAACATTGAAATTTTGCTTCGCCGATGATAAAATAAACTTAAAGAGGTGAGCGCCCATGAAAGCCAAAACGAAAGCATTTGTGATGCTCGCAGCCTGCGCCGTTCTGTGGGCGTCGGCGCGGAGGTCGGGCGCGCGCAGGGAAGAGATGGCCTTTCTGGAGGGCTGGCGATATGCCCACAGGGGCCTGCACGATATGGAGATAGGCGTGCCGGAGAACACACTTCCGGCCTTTGGACGGGCCTTTGCCGCCGGCTTCGGCGCCGAGCTTGACGTCCATCTGACCTCGGACGGCAGGCTTGCCGTCATTCACGACAGCCGCCTTGACCGTCTCTGCGGACAGGATGGGGTGGTAGAGGAGATGAGCTATGATACGCTCAGGACTCTCGATATCCTGCAAACTCAAAATCACGCCCCTCTTTTGGAGGATGTGCTTGACCTCTGCCGCGGACAGTCTCCTCTTATTATAGAGATAAAGACCTACGGCGGCAATTATGCCGACCTTTGCCAAGCGACGGCGCGGCTTCTGGACGGGTATGACGGCCCGTATTGTATTGAATCCTTTGACCCCAGGGCCGTTTTGTGGTTCAGACAGAACCGCCCCTCCGTCATCAGGGGTCAGCTTTCGGCCAATTTTATGAAAAAGGGTCAGGGGGAAAATATGAGATTTTTCAGGAGACTGGCCATGACCCATCTGGCCTCCGATATCGTTACCCGTCCCGATTTTGTGGCCTACAGGCATGACGACAGCAGAGGCGCCGCTCTTTGGGCGGCGCGCCGTCTGGGAGCCAAAGAGGTCAGTTGGACGGTCAGGGATATCGAAACTATGGAAAAGTGTGAAAAACGGGGAAGTCTCGTTATTTTCGAGAACTTTGTGCCGTAATTATAATCTAAGAGGTTTAAAATTATGAGAAACGATAACAAGAAAATCGAAAAGAGGTCGGCTGTCAAAAAGGCCGCCACTATCGCCGCCGGAGTTTCCATGGGCGTGGCTCTCAGTTGTTTTGTCATCATCGGCAGGGGAGTCAAAAACCTGGCCAAAAGCTTTGACGGTCTTAGGGATGACGATACTTCAAAATAAAACCGAAAAGCCTGACGGATATCCGTCAGGCTTTCTTTTTTATACGTTTCAGGCGGTATCTTGCCGTGTCCTCGTCGGTTCCCATATAGGCCGCCGCGTCGGCGCAGGGGCGCTCGAGGTATGGCTCAAGCTCTTCGTCGCTATATAGCAGGCAGGCGGCAAATCGACGCGCCTCCAGCTCATACCGCCCTGTTATAAGATAGGTGTTTCTGTCCATAAAAAGACGGTTGGCCCCTTTGTGAAGCAGTATGTGCCCCAGCTCGTGGGCGCAGACAAGGCGCGACTGCACCTCATCGAGGGTATTGTCGATGAAAATGATATTACATCTCTTCATGCGTCTGTAAAATCCGCGCAGACCGCGGAGGGGTACAAATATCACAATACACCCCAGCGCGCGAGCTATTTCATACGGGTCGCGAGTGCCGTATTTGGCGACGAGCCTTTCGGCAGACGGCATTTTGGTCATTCGGTCATTCCTTCTTGTATTTTTTGGGCGTAAAGCGTTCCTTGTTTTTGGCTTTGGCGGCTTCAAGCCCTAATTTGACTGCGGAGATGATAGATTCTTTGGCCTCGTCGCTCATGGGGTCCCCGTCAAACATAAGGTCGCCCTTGTCCATGTCGGCGATAAAGGCCTCAAGGTCTCTGGCGATGTCTCTTTCGTCCTTTGAGGACAGGGGAGTTGGGGTGGCTTTTTTCTCGCGGCCCAGGAGATAGTCCACAGGCACCTCAAAATATCCGGCGATTTTTTTTGCCGTCTCAAAATTGATGCTTTTGGCACGTCCCTTTCTCAGCTCGGTCATAAAACTGCGGCTCATGCCAAGGTCGCGGCTCATCTTGGCGCCCGAAATACCTTTTTCCTTCAGCAGACGGTCTATAATCTCGCATACATCGGCCATAATGGAAGACCCCCGTTTTATAATTGCGTACAAAAATGTGCAAAATAATGGACATTGAAATTATGCACATATATTAGCACATAATTATGTACTTGTAAAGGGGGTTCGTTAACCTTGCAAGTACATTTTATTATAATAAATATACTATAAGCAGGACAGCAAGCCCGACGGCTTTTTGTCTGACCTTTGTCGCGCTCTTGATGTTTTCGCTGTGATTTGCTAATATTTACATATACAAAACCATAATAACAGGAGAGATTAAAATGACATTTGTATGCTATTCAAAATGTACCACCTGTCAAAAGGCAAAAAAATGGCTGGACGAAAACGGCGTCTCTTATGATTTAAGAGATATTAAAACGGAAAATCCCACCTATGACGAGCTGGCGTCGTGGCATGAACTCAGTGGATTGCCGCTTAAGAAGTTTTTTAATACAAGCGGACTGCTGTACAAGTCTTTGGAACTGAAAAACAAGCTGCCGGACATGAGCGAGGAGGAGATGCTGCGCCTGCTTTCAACAGACGGTATGCTGGTCAAGCGCCCTATTTTAATAGGCGATGATTTTGTCCTTGTGGGCTTTAAAGAAACCGACTGGGCCGACCGCCTTAAGATAAAATAATTTTAAAAAGCTTACCGGAGATGAAAGCGCGGATGCGTATAAGCAGCTTTTGATCGCAATTCGAACCTGCGATATCTTGCTCCCAAACTTTCCGGAAAAACTTTTTCTGGGTGTTTATAGTAGCTTTTAGCCATTTTTGCTCGGTTATCCGTACTCTTTTGCACTCTTAAAACCTGCACTTCACAGGTGTTCCGCCGCTGTCTGTGGTCAAGAATGTGGTCAAAAACGCTTCCCGCCTAAAACCGGCAGTCATTCGCCGATCCAGACGGGAAGCGTTTTTGTGTTTTAGCTTGGTTGAATTGTAACTCTAAGAGATAGGTTATGCAAGTGTTTTCTGCGAGGGAAGGCAGCTCAAATTTTGCGGGGCGATAGACAAGGAAAAAGAGGGGGCATCCTGTTCACTTGCCGTTGCAGGTCAAAATCTATAAGAAAATATATCCACATACATGTTTCGACAGATTGCAATTGTTCGCCAAATGGTATATAATAAACTTGATATATTTACATCAGAGAATCTTGCCATTGGGTAGGTGTGGATTCCAGGTCTTCTTTCCTTTTGCGGTAGTATTAACTGTACCCAAAAGTATGACCATACCCTGCGGTGAGTCTGTTTTTTTTTTTTTGATGGAGTGTGAATTATGGATTACATTTCGATTGCAGAAGCTGCAGAAAAATGGGGAATCTCAAGGCGCCGAGTACAAGTGCTTTGCGCACAAGGAAGAATCCAAGGGCTTGAGCGTTTAGGGAAAACCTGGGCAATTCCTGCAGGAGTAAAGAAACCAGAAGATGCGCGCCTCAAACAAAACAAATGTTGCAATGAGAAACCGTAATGCACAATCTTTAGTCTGGTTTATTGTACATGAGTTGTGCGACAATAGGTGCGATCCATTATTCTGGACAGCACCAAACCCATAGAGAAAGGGATATGCGGAAATGCAGATCAACAAACATGGTTCTTTCTATATCCGTAATGGATGGCCCACTAAAATTATTGATGCAGTTGGTATGGATCAATATATCTTTTCGCCCAACAATGAGTTGCTTGCCGTAGATAGCATCGGAGTTGGTAGAGTAATGATTAAAGCCATGCGTTATTGGGCTACTGTTCTTGGCATAACTTTTGAAACCAAAAACCAACAAGGGGTGTGTCATACATTTACAGACTTAGGACATCAAATTATGGCACAGGACGTTTACTGCCAAGATAAAGGCACCTTGTGGCTACTTCATCGTAATTTGGCGCATAGTCAAGAAAACGCTACTATGTGGTATTGGGCCTACAATCAATTGAATGCAAAAACATTTTCGAAGGAAGAGTTCGTATCTGCGTTCTATCTTTACGCGCAGCGCCAAGGCGAGGAGTACAATAAACGAGCGCTCGAAAAGGAATTTGATTGTTTTAAAAACACCTATGTAAGCGATAAAGCCTTTGATATTGATAAAGTAATAGATGAGGATACCATTCCGTTTTTTGCTCCTCTAAAGCTTATCGAATACTCTGGTGCTGGTCGATTTAAAAAGCATCAAACCCGGGCAAGCGACATACCTACAAGCATCCTTTTATATTGCATACTTGCTGACAATGAGGATCATCTCCTTAATAGCTTTGAAATTGATATAGATGCTTTGCTGGAAGGCGATTGTCAGGTCGGTAAATACATGAATTTGAGTTATGCCACTTTGCTTGAATTGCTACAAAAGTTGGAAAACGAAAAAAAGCTTAAACTGATTAACAATTTTGGGAGTCGCTATATTCATATCACTGCTTATGACCGTCAAAAAGTGCTCAATGACTATTACACAGAAATTGTGAGGTAATCCCTATGCCATATACGGATTTAATCAGACAGGAAGGCGAATATACATATTCCGCCAATATTCAGTTTGATATTGCAAATGATCGCAAGCTTTTGCGATTTATTCCAAACGAAACAACTGTCGATATGTTGCGTGAGTATTTTATTGACATCACGCGAAGCATACCTACACATCATGCGAGAATCCTGTATGGTTCTTATGGCACCGGAAAATCTCATTTTTTGACAGTTTTGAGTCTACTTCTAAGTAAGACCTACACTGATGGTGTGGCATATAGCAGCTTTTTAGAAAAGATTCAACAGTACGATATAAACCTTGCCGCTGATATTGACAAATATGTTAAAGATAACAATAAGAAGCCGTTCCTGATTGTTCCTATCGTCTTTGATTTTGAAGATTTTGACCGCTGCATTTATTTTTCACTCAACAAGAAGCTCGAAAGTGTAGGGCAGCATGTTCGTTTTAAAACTTTCTATGATCAGGCTCTTCTGCTTCTCGAACAGTGGGAAGAAAATGAAGAATCAAACGCTCGCCTAATCGACGCCTGCAAAAAGGCAAATATTAGTTTGCCAACTCTTAAAAAAAAGTTGCACTCTTTTGACAAGAAGGCAGAATCGTCGTTTCAAAAAGTGTTTTCCGAAATGACCTTTGGTGTCAAATATATTTATGAAGTTTCAAATCTTGCCGAAACACTAAGCCAGGCCTACCAGGCCATTTCTGATGAGTACTCCGGCATTATCTTTATCTTCGATGAATTTGGCCGCTACATGGAAGATAACATAAAGAAGATTAAAGTAAAATCTGTCCAAGATTTAGCTGAGTATTGTGATCATTCTGAAGGTAACCATCACATTATCCTTGTTTCTCATAAAGAAATCAGTCAATATACGCAAAGAGTTAATAAAAGCATTGCGACTGAATGGAAAAAGGTCGAAGGACGGTACAAGGCCACTCCCATCAACGATAAACAGGATCAGTGTCTATCCCTTATCCGAAATATCTTAGTTAAGCAATCCGATGTTTGGGATGCTTTCTGTGAGCGTTTTGCTTCCAATCTTAATGATATGTATTCCGAGGCCATGGATTTCCGAGGCTTCTTGATTGATGTTGCTCGTGGAGAAAATCCGTTTGAAGGAGGGTATCCCCTTCATCCAATTTCTCTTTATGCCCTGGACAAGCTTTCAAAAAAGGTTGCTCAAAATGAACGTACATTTTTTACCTACCTGGCAAGCAAAGAAGATAATAGCTTATACCACTTCCTTAGCCGATATGAGTTAGATGAATTTCATTTCGTCGGCATTGACGAAATATACGACTATTTTGAACCGAGTATCAAGTCAGTCCAGAGCGATAGCAGTTATGAGTGGTATAAAAACCTTCAATCTGCGCTCAGCAAAAATCATTCGAGCACAAATGACGACACGCCTGAAGTAAAAATCCTAAAGGTCATCACCATCATTGGTATCATTAATGATGCAAGTACTTTGCGGGCCAATAAATCCACCTTGTTAAGTGTTATTGACTGCCCCAAAGAGATTGTATCTAATGCACTTGAAGGCCTTTGTGAACATCGGATAATAAAATATTCTGGGTCGTACGACCGTTATGATTTTTTCGAAGCGAGCATTTTTGATGTGGAACGCATGATTCAGGAAGAGGCAAAATTCTCTAATGATGATGCTGTAATAAAAGTGCTCAATGAAGAGTTCGTTGATTTTGTATTGTATCCAAATCAATATAACCGGAACTATAAAATATCTCGTGTCTTCACACCGATTTTTTCTCTCCCAGGCGATTTAAATAAAAGAAGCACTTTTAACCGTTTTGGTCGCTACTATGACGGTGTACTTGTCATGCTTTTCCTTGACCAAAACGATGATTTGGAAGATGTTATTAAGACTTCAACTATTCTGCCTAAGGCAATTATCTTCACTAATGCAGATGTACAGGAGCTAAAATACACAGTAAAACAGTATATTTCGGTCAAATACTTCGAAAGCAACAAGGCTGAATATACAAGTAAAGATCCGTCTTTTGAAAAAGAGCTACAGTATTACAAGGACGAGTTGAAAGCAAGGATCTTCGCCTTTATATTGCAGTGGAAAAATAATTTTAGTGAAGAGAATACAATTATCTGTAGTGGGAGAGTTTGCCCTGAAGTTTCTTCTTTTTCTGATCTTTCAACCTTAGCAAGCAGGGTTTGTTCGGAGGTATATCCTGATACTCTGATAGTAAACAACGAGCTTATCAATAAGAATACCATTTCTGGCAGCATTACTTTAGCAAAAAAACATGTAATAAGTGGGATCTTAGAGGGTAAAACCCCTCAAGACTATTATGGAGTTGACTATCTGTCACCAGACTATATTGCTGTTCGCTCGGTCCTCGTCAAAAATGGGTTTATCATAATGGATAATGGGGAAATAGAGCAGAATAGACTTGCAGATGGCAGACAACCCCAAGAGGCACTCCGCAGGACACTCAATACTTTTATCGAACAGGCAAGAAGTGAGAATATCAGTTTTGAGGAGATTTATACGCTCCTGAAAGAGAGTCCATTTGGGCTTAAAAATGGTTACCTTTCAATGCTTTTTGCTCATATCTTAGCGCCTTACAAAAAATCCTTGATAATTAGCAGCCACAATGTTGAACAAGAACTAACTGTTGATTTGTTCGAAGAAATCGTCAGGAGGCCAAATGACTTTTCGTTTATGATTGCATCCTGGACCCCTGCTCAGATGGATTATTTGGATGCGCTCGAACAAGTTTATGAAGACTACATCAATAAGACAGCATTGAGCAAGAACAGGCTAAAAGCTATTTATGAGGCTATGCTTTCGCACTACAAGAATGTGCCAAAGTTTGCTCGTGCAACGAAGAAAAACATATCTCCTGAAGCAAAAGCGTATCGTAAGATTCTTGAAAAAACATATACAAATTACTCTGCATTCCTCTTTAATGATTTGCATAAGTTGGGCGGGTCTTATATCGGCACGATTGAAACAATTAAAAGAATAAAAGTTGAACTTGAAAGTTGCCTTATAGACCTATCTAATGAGCTATCTATTTCGGTCTGCAATTTATTCAATGTTCCTGCGACAACCTCGTTGGATGAGTTGTTTAGAGATGGCTATAAAACTAATTGGGTACATAAGCGACAAAAATCCTTTGATTACTACACGAACGCTTTCTTAGAGTTTGCAAGCCGTGTTCAAGTCGGTGAGTCTGATTTTGATTTGTTACTTAGGCTATCTAAAGCTCTAACGGGTTTCGAGCTAATTTATTGGAATGATTCCCACCAAGATGAATTTGTTGGACATCTGAAAGAAGTAAAGACAAAACTCGATGCTTACAGAGGTTCCGACAAATTGACAGAGCATGAAACAAAGATGACTCTTGTGACATCGAGCGGACAAGAGAAGTCTGTCGTGTTTGATCGGGCCGGGTTGAGTACACTAAGCCAAACCGTAAAAAACAAAATTAACGCAACCTTTGGTAATTACGGCTTGGCAATTTCCTATGATGAAAAAGTTCAAATTCTTCTTTCTTTACTCGAAGACATGGTGGAAGGAAAATAACTATGGCAAAATCGATCTATTGGTGTTCTCATTGCGAGATCCCAGTTATCGAAAATTCAATATGTCCTTTGTGCGGGGAAAAGATGAATGCAATTTCTACCACAGGAGTGTGTAATCCAGTATTTCTCCAAGAAAAGCGATTACTATCTTGCATCCTCGGCAGGAGTGTTGACAATGAAAATATTTGGTATTTAGGGAGCAGCTTTTATTTGATCGATAGTAAAAGAGTCCGAGTGCCATATGCCGAGTTTTATAAGAAGCGGCAGCACTTTCAAGTTGCTGATCAACTGCGGGCTAATATCGAGAATAACGATGAGATAGTTAACATATCCCAGTTCTTGGCGGCAAATAAACGTTATTTGAATGAGCTTATTTATGAAGCTGAGAGATATATTCAGAATCTCACAGCAGAACTCGATGCAGATAGTACAATAGCATACATGCCTACAGTATCTTTTTCTGGAGGAAAAGATTCTACAGTCGTAAGCCGAATTGTACGAGATGCTCTTCAAAATGAAAGTATCATACATTATTTTGGTGATACGACTCTTGAGTTCCCAAGTACACATACATATGTGGAGCAGTGCTTTCGAAATGAGAATCCGTTCACACCAATGGTTCCCAGTGAGACGGAAAATGACTTTTTCAAATTATGCAATGTCTTTGGCCCACCGAGCAAGTTTGAAAGGTGGTGCTGCACCATCTTTAAAACCAGCAATCTAAATACGGAGTACCAAAACCTTGTTGGCAACAGCTTAACCTTTTTAGGCATAAGGCATAGTGAATCAAGAGAGCGCCAAAACTATGAGAGGACACAGTATCATTCCAAAATTGGGTCACAAATTAATGCAATGCCAATTATTGAATGGGTAGACTTTGATGTGTGGCTGTATATTCTCTCAAAAGGGCTGAGCTTTAATGATGCCTATCGTTGGGGATATAAGCGTGTAGGTTGTTGGTGTTGTCCCAACAACTCTGAATGGTCTAATATGCTAACAGATATCTACTACCCCGAGCTCTCTCAAAAATGGAAAGCTACATTGTATGATTTCGCTTCAAAGACAAATAAAACAGATATTGAAGACTATGTGGAAAATGGCAAATGGAAAACCCGAAAGGGAGCAAGTGGACTTGAAACGCGGAATGTTGCAATTGCGGACACTCCATGTAATTTGTCTGACAAAGCTCGAAATATTATTATACGCAAAAAAATCAATCGTGATGTTCTTGAATTCTTGAAGCCCTTTGGAGAGTTGGCAATTCTTGATAAGGAAGACGCGACTTACATCACAATTACCGAAAAAGAGTGTGTAGATTCAGAGGGGGTTCACCACCCTCAGAGGAAGGTATGCGAGATTGTAATTACTTGGGGTACTACCGTTTTGAAAGTTCTTCCCTCAAAAGGTACAGATGTTCAGTTGATTGTCAATCGCCTAAAGTGCCAGCTGAGGAAATATCAGTACTGTATTCGTTGCTCTGCATGTGATTCAATTTGCCCCTATGGCGCAATAACAACCATTGGTAGTAGCAGATATGCTGTTGATGAACAGCGGTGTGTTCAGAATATGGCTGCATGCTCGAAGTGTATTGCTAAGTTTTATAATGGCTGTATTACATGCCAGGTACTTGCTGGCAAGAAGAAAAACGAGCCAATGCCGGATGATATATAAATGAATGAAGGGGTCTAAATGATTTATTTTGATAATGCTGCGACTTCTCGAATAAAGCCGGACTCTGTATATGATGCATTCAATTTCTATGTTCGCAATATCGGAACCAGTCCAGGACGAGGAAGTTATTCACTGGCGATCGAAGCATCGCGGATGCTCTATAGGGCGCGAAAGGAAGTTGCTACTTTTTTTGGTATAGATGATCCCAACAATGTTGTATTCACCAAGAACTCTACTGAGGCGATTAACTTGTTTTTTTACGGCTACCTAAAGCAAGGTGATCATGTTCTCATAAGTCCATATGAACATAATGCTGTGCTACGCCCGCTTCATTTGTTAAAATCCAAGGGAATTATTGATTATACTATTCTGCCAGAAGAGGCTGTATATTCTCCGGAGCTTCACTTGAAAGCATTTATAAAAGAAAACACGCGTTTGCTTGCTATCACACTCGCAAGTAACCTAACAGGTCAAATAATATACAACAAATCACTTTCTCGCATCGCAAAAGAAGAAAAAATTAAAGTGTTTGTTGATGCATCTCAAGGTGCAGGGAAAATGCTCGTCAATATGAAGGATGATCAGATAGATGTACTTGCATTTACCGGACACAAAGACTTATTAGCCATGCCGGGTGTTGGTGGATTAGTTGGACTGTCACAGTTGAGGATCACCCCTTTAATCCAAGGGGGGACCGGAATTCATGGCGATAGCTATATTAACCCCGATGCATTTCCTGACTCGTATGAGGCGGGAACGCTGAATATGCCTGCAATATGGTCACTGAAGACTTCCCTTGAGTATATACGAACTCATATCCAAGAGAACAATAAAAAAGAGGCCTCTCTTCTTGAACGCCTGCTTATCCAAATGAAGTCCCTCGACAAAGTTATCCTGTACAACGAAAACTACTCCAGGGTTCCTACTATCTGTTTTAATATTAAAGGTATGGCTTCAAACGATGTCGTACATTATCTTGATAAAAATGGGATTTGCGTACGCGGAGGAATTCATTGCGCAATTCTTGCTCACGAAACTCTTGGTACTGTTAAAACAGGAGCTATTCGCGTAAGTTTAAACGCATTTAATACTGAACAAGAAATTGATATCTTCATCAAAGTGATTGGAGCACTATAAAAATGCATTTTGTATTTTATAGAACAAATGATGTTTTTGCTGCAGAAGAGCTCCTTCAAAACAGCGGAATCGAAACGGAAATTGTCCCAACTCCTGTTCAAGATAAAGCTTACTGCGGTGTTTGCCTCAAAATAAGCAGTCATGAATTAGAAAAAAGTACTATGCTTTTATCCAATATGGATTACCAAGTGGTGGAATGAGGTGATTTCAGTATGGGATATAGGGATCTTCATATCCTAAGAAGCTACAAAACAAACAAAAACGATGTAGTCAGGGAATTCTATATCCCGACTTTAAAGCAATCTGTCCTCTATAAAAGAGCTGTTGGCTTTTTCTCTTCGTCGGCATTAATTGATCTATCGAGTGGAATATCGGGACTAATTAAGAATGGTGGGAAAATAAAGTTTATAGTTTCTCCCTTACTTTCCGAAGAGGATATCGACGCTATTCAAAGAGGGTATGATGAGCGTGAAATTATAAAAAATTCACTTGAACGGGAGATTAGAGAACCTAAAAACACATCGGAAGCCGAGCGCTTGAATTGGCTTGCGTTCTTAATTGCCAGTGGTCGGATGGAGATTAAAGTTGCCTTTACCCCACCTCAAAAAGCAACCGGTATGTATCATGAAAAAATAGGACTGCTATACGATACTGATGGAAACCGTTTAGCTTTTACTGGTTCGATGAATGAAACCATTAATGCATTCCATAACAATTACGAATCTATTGTAGTTTTCAACTCATTGGCAGCAGAGGATGCTCAGCGGGTATCTGATCTCGAATATGATTTTGATTCTCTCTGGGCTAACAGAGAACCAAATGTTACAGTGTGGGATTTCCCTAAGGTATTGAAAGAAAAGTTGGTATCATACCAGAAAAGCAGCTTAAATCTTGAGTTGGATCAGATAGAGATAGAGAGCTTTTCGGAACTTCTCCCGCCAGCCCCAGGCACCCCTGCCCTGCCGCCAAATGTTGAATTACACAAATATCAGCAAGATGCAATCGATCAATGGGCCAGTCAAGATTACTGTGGTATTTTTGATATGGCAACAGGGACTGGGAAAACTTTTACAGGATTAGGTGCAGCGGCTCGCCTCTTTGCAGATAAAAAAAGATTAGCAATTATCATCGTGTGTCCTTATCAGCATTTGGTGGAACAGTGGGTCGAGGATATTCTCCTCTTCAACATGTTGCCAACTATAGGATACTCTTCTTCTAAGCAAACAGATTGGAAAAAGCGCCTTTCCAATGACATCATGGATTTCAGGTTAAAAGTTATTGATACTTTTTGCTTTGTAACTACCAATGCAACATATTCGTCCGAGTTTGTCCAAACTCAGCTTAATAAGCTTGGAAATGATACTTTGCTATTAATTGATGAAGCGCATAATTTCGGGGCAACCAATTTGCGTTCAACGCTAAATCCAAAATTCGAATACCGGTTAGCACTGTCCGCAACTTTAGAGCGCCACGGAGATCCTGAAGGCACAAATGCGTTATATAGCTATTTCGGCGAAAAATGTATTGAGTACACACTTGAGCGAGCGATTCGCGAAAACAAGCTAACACCATACTACTATTATCCCAAAGTGGTCTTCTTATCCGATGGCGAACTCGATAAATATCGTGAACTATCAAAAAAAATCGCAAAGCAGTGCCATAAAAATAAGCACGGAGAAATTGAAGTTTCAGAATTAGGAAAGAAGCTTTTAATAGAGCGGGCTCGAATTGTAGCGGGAGCAACGAACAAGATAGCCTTGCTTCGTGAACTAATGAGTGAATATCGCGATAAAACCCACATGCTCGTTTATTGTGGAGCAACAAAGAGTTTTGACTTTTCTAATGATGTCTCTCAAGCCGACGAAGAAGGCGAGCGGCAAATCGTTTCTGTCTCTAAAATGCTGGGACACGACCTGGGCATGAAAGTTACCCATTTTACTTCAGCTGAATCAGCAACGGAACGAGAGCGGATTAAACAGCAGTTTGCTACAGCAGATCCCTATCAAGCAATTGTCGCAATCAAGTGTTTGGATGAAGGCGTAAATATTCCAAGCATTAAGACAGCGTTCATTCTTGCAAGTAGCACGAATCCCAAGGAATATATTCAACGCCGTGGGCGTGTGCTGCGAAAGGCTGAAAATAAGCCATTTGCGACAATCTATGATTTTATTACACTTCCTACGCCATTAGACCGTGTCGATTGTTCCAGTGAGAACGCTCGGTTAGACCTTTCCCTTGTAAAAAAAGAAATTATCCGCATGAAAGAATTCGGAGAAATATCTCGGAATCCTTCAGATGCAGATAAGCTGATTAACGAATTATCTGAGGCATATGGACTTGACACTATAAGTGAGGAGGACTATTTCGATGAGTGATCAGCGCCTGGATGAGAGAAAACTCAATATGATCAAAGTCAAGGTGATTGAGATTGAAAAGAACAATATAATCAAGAAAGATCCCAGCGATACAATTGCTGAAAGTATCCGGAAGTATATAGAAAAGGTGGTGGACGGTAAATGTTGATTCGCAAGCTAACCCTGCACAATTTCAGACAGTATATTGGAACTCAAGAGATCGAATTTTCTACTGATCGCGAAAAAAATGTTACTGTCCTAATTGGCGTAAATACTTCCGGTAAAACCACATTGATCCGTGCTTTTGAGTGGATTTTGTATAATAAAAACGACTTTGATGACAAGAATCTCCTAAATAAAAATGTTACGGATTCTATGCAGTTGGGGGATACCCAATCTGTATGGGGGACATTGCTGCTTGAGCACAATGGCAAAGAGTATGAAATTACTCGAAAGCAGATTTATACCTGCACCGGAAACGATTTGCGCGCATCTGTGTCTTCGGCCAATATTTTATATTTACAACCAGACGGACAAACGAAAACTGAAATTGGTAGTGATTTTAATTCAAATATTGAACGGATCCTTCCCCGTGCTCTTTCAAGTTATTTTTTCTTCGGCGGCGAGCGCGTCGGCGCTATTAGCACTCGTGAAGATATCGAATCTTCAGTCAAGGGCTTGATGGGGTTGGATATCCTATATAACGCGATGACCCATCTACGTACAGTAATCAATCGCTTAAAGAAAAGCATGGACTATTCCGGAGACCAAAAGGCGATTGAAACTCAACAAAAGTTAGATGGCGCCATTAAGAAAAAGCAGGAGTTTGAAAATGAACTGGCAACAGTAAAAGAACAAGCAGAATACTATCAGTCAGAAAAAGAAAAGTATGCCGCTTTGCTGAGGGCTCACGAAGAAACTGCTGCGGCACAGAAGCGTAGGGAGCAGTTAGACAATGTAATCGGCGGACTTGAAGCCCGAATTGAAAAAGACAAACGCGAGTTGGCCTCGGCGTTTAGCAAGAATTCTTTTGCCTTTTTTAGCCTTCCGATTTTAAAGCAGGCAGTCTCTATATTAAATGATGCAAGCGACGAAACCGAGAGCGTTCCTGAAATGACAGCCGCTTCAATTGATTACATCCTAAAAAGAGGAGTTTGCATCTGCGGTACATGCATTTCTGAAGGATCTGCTGCGGAGAAGCACTTGCTTCTTGAAAAAGCTAAGCAACCGCCCGAATCAATCGGCTCCTTAGTTAGACGATATCGTGAGCAGGCCATGGAGTATATTTCCTCTTCAGATGATTATTACGCCACGATAGAGAGCCGATTCGCAGCTTTACGCAGCGATCAGCGAGAGCTTGGTTTTAGAATTGATGAGCGCACAGCATTAGCCAAATCATTAGAGGGGGCGAAAGACACCTCCGTCCTTGAGCAGCAGTATCAAGATGCAGAAAAGCGAGCCAGAGACTTTTCGCTACAAGTAGAATCATTGCACCAAAAGATTGGCGCCTGTGACAAAGATATTTCCAACTTTGAACGGGCTTTGGAATCCTATGGGAAAGCCAATCAGAAGAACGCAAAAATCACACTTAATATCGCTTATGCGCAAGCAGTATTTGAGTGGGTCAGCGAGGCCTATAAGAGCAGAGAAGGATCAGTCAGAACCAAGCTTGAAGAAAAAGTAAATGCGAACTTCAGTAAAATGTATCACGGCAGCAGAACCATTACGATTGATGAAAAGTACCGCGTCAAATACATCGATGTAACAACAGAAGAATCAGATGGCTTGAAGTCTGTAAAGAGTTTTGCTTTTGTTTCTGGCTTAGTTGATTTGGCAAAGGAAGCGTTATCTTCAGACAAATCCAAAGAGGCTGACATTGGCCCGCAATACTATCCTCTCGTTATGGATGCGCCTTTTTCCAATGTTGACGAAACGCATATCAGAAATATTTCCCTGATTTTGCCTGCATCTGCAGAACAGGTTATTATTGCAGTTATGCAGAAGGACTGGGAACCCGCTTCTGAAATCATGGCGCCTGTTGTTGGAAAATCATATCGTATCGAAAAAGACCGCGATCATGACGGCAAAGAAATAGACACCATGACACATATTAAGGAGGCGTAAGGTATGTTTGACCGAGAGATAACAGTACGGGGAAAATATGCTGCATATCTGAAATCGCTATGTCAATTACCGGGCAATGCTTCTGATAATGACAAGACACTATATCACAATTTTAAGCTATTTGAAACCTATGTCAGCGCTTACATGGTAGCCCCTATTATTGGGTTACTAAATGGGAAAAAAGCCAACTATGACCCAAATGACGATTCAAAGGAATCTGCAGGTATTCTCGAAGGCGCCCTTATCAGAAATGCCTCAAAATTGAAATACATCTATCGATTGATCATTCTGAGTGATGATAGTGAGGCACTTAGCGATGAGGAAAAGATTAACCGAGCATTCCGCGAGGATGGTAATGAGGAATCCGTAAAAAGAGGAATGGAGCTATATACAGCGTATTTTCTTGGCGGCCTTGAAATCTTATATGACACATTTGTCAAAGGATGTGTTACGGAAGATGATTGCATCAAAAAGATATTTGATTTTATCACCGAATTTAAGGACGAACAGAGCATCGGTGATCTAACTGTAGACATTGAAGATTTGTTAAGGACTTGATCCAATGAATTACTGTGTATGTGAGGATTTGAATAACGAAGATATTTTACAAGCGATGGCAGACGCCAATTTATCGCACGAGCAAATAAAAATGTTAGTGCATTTGCTGGAGCTTGGTGAATATTTGCCCGAGTTTGATCCTATGAGTGCGGAAAGAATGCTTTTCATACATAGTAATGTAGACTATAACTTCACCGCTAAAGAGTTAAACTGGTTGACCTTCACTTCCGGGATGCTAAAAGGGCAAACGGAAGTAGGAGTAAACATATTTGCATTCGAGATGGCCTGTTCCTCCGATGATTATTATATTCCGAGCGCAGCACTAATCAAAATATTCAATGTTGCGTTTCCGGGAGATAACCTGTTTGTTTTTAAAGTTGGCCCTTATTTTTCAATAGGCTGTAAACGCACCTTTTTAAGCGAGTCTCCTAATAACTTTTGCATCAGTGCTTTGCTTGGAGAAGATGCCATTGATGTTGTGGATGCACTCATTGATGAACTCTCGTATGCCGCTAATATTACGGATTATCCCTCTGTGTTATTGGCTTTCTCGCCGCAGGAGAATACATTTCAAAAGTCTATTGACCAGGGACGGTTTGATCCAGACTACCTTATTTTTTTAGATGAAATCCAATCAATGTATGGGGTTGATACATCATCAGAAAAAGAACGCTATATCGCTTCATTTTCGGATGAAAGGCCTCCATCTGTTTCATATCGAGCAGCGTGTGACATTCTATATGATATTGCGGTTGGGGAAGAAATATCGTCGTTTGATTTTTTGGATGCCGCTATGGTAGCCGAAGAAAGGGCGTTAAGACAAAGAATAATGCCAGATACATCGGATGACTTAAATGCGGAAAATACGCTACCAGAGCTCTCCGAAGAAGCTTACAAAAATGCAGAAGTTATGCTGACCGAGATGCTGGAACATCCTCCCAAATAAATGGGCAATTTACCATAGGCAGCCATAAAGAGAAAGGACTACGACTATATGATAGCAGAAGCTAAATCACTTCGTTTTTTGGGTGAAGGGAAAAAGTTAACGGTCCCATTTTTTCAACGAACTTATGTGTGGAACAAAGATAACTGGGAAGAGCTGCTAAATAGTTTTGACAATATAGACACTACGCCATTTCTTGGTTCTATGATTCTAAAAAACATTACCAGCCCGTTAAGCCCAGATGAAAAAATGATTATTGATGGACAGCAGCGCTTGACCACAATTACCATTCTCTCAAAAGCATTATATGATTCCTTGCCTCAAGCAATAAAGTCTGGTAGCGGTATTGAAACTGATCTGAGGAGTTTCTTATTTTACACGGATAATGCTTCTGATGGTTTTTATGAAAGCCATGTTAAAATCAAACACTCTCGATTGGACGATGCGGCGTACCAGACTGTAATTACGGCTGGGCTGTTTCCAGGCAAAAAAGCCATTGATTGTGATACGATCAACGAATCCAGCAGCCATATTTACCAGTGCTACAAGTATTATATGGATGCCTTGAAAAACCGCAGCGTAGACGAACTAAAAAAGCTCCACAATGCCATGTTCTCCAAAGAACGGAAGGTTTTTGTGCTTATTGAGCTTGAGAGAAATGATATAAATGAGCAGAGTATCTTTGATACAATTAATCGTGCGGGTGTTCGTTTAAGTGCGGCAGATATCATTAAAAACAATATTTTTAAGCTTTGCTTAGACAAATGTGATGAAGTGAATGAGACCGAGGACGATGTCTGCAAGCTATACGACCAAAATTGGAACCAGTTGTTTTATGCGGACGAGGATGCTCGACGCTGCTGGGACGATAAGCGTATATTTGGTAATGTTGAACGCACAAATCTTGAGTTTTTGCTTTACTGTGTAGCTACAATCAAATGGGGAAAAGATAAGGATATATTCTCCCAACTGGAAAAAGTTTATAGTGATAACATAGAAGAATATTCATATAAGCAGCTTACAAATTTGGTCGAAGAAATACATAGATATGGGGAACTTTTCAAAACTTGGATCCTTGACTTTAGGGCAAACTTATCTTCTCCAGATACTATGCCGCACTTCAAACATACAGGCTGTGTTTCTCGCTTGCTTTTAATTCTCGAACGATTCGGCGTGCAGATGTTTTACCCATATGTTCTGAAGCGGATGGTAGATGTTGATTGCAATTTTGAGGATGAGGCCCTTGTGCATGATTTTAGCGTGTTAGAGTCGTTTGTAGTGCGCCGACGTTTATCGGGTCGTGGCGTAACAGATTATGCAATTAAATGCAATCAGATGCTTCGGGAAGAAGATGGCCTAAAAAATGCACTCATTTCTGAACTCGTTTCGGAAGATAGTTCAACAAATGATAGATCTTTTATGTCAAATGCCGCAAAAATTAAGAATCGAGAGACCGCAAAAATATTGTTGTTTTGCATTGAATTGTACAGAAGAAATAGTCCCAAATATGATATAAATGCATTGCAATATAATTATACCCTTGAACACATCATGCCCCAAAAATGGGAAACAAATTGGGGTTCTGTACCTGTCTATGCGGAAGATGGATCCATATTTAGTGGTAGTGATGAAGAAGGCCGTTTAGTTCGTAATGCAGCGGTATATAGTCTTGGTAACATGATTTTGTTGAAAGATAAGCTGAATACATCTGTTAGTAACAATAGTTTTATGCTGAAGATTGAAGGCAACGGAAAGTATTATGGCTATCGAAAATATGCATCGCTTCTGTTAGCACGAGAGATTGTCGAAAAATATGATCAGGGGCAGTCTGAATGGAATGAAAAACGGATCTATGATAGATTGCATACCCTCATGGAAGATGCTTTAATAATTTGGCCAAGCTTTGCAAATGAATTCCCACAAAATCATTATGATGAGGGGGATACAAGCACAATAACTATAGAAGACCCACTTAGTGTTGATGATTTTTCAGATGAGGCTTTTCGAGATCCATTGAGACTTCTTGACGAAATGGAGTCTCTCACTTCCGGCGGACAGGAGAGTGCAGCCCCTTCTGAAACAGCCCCAGATATATCGTGTATGCTCAGTCGCGATGAGTTTATTCGGAAAGTATCTGTTCACGCAAAAACTGTACGGCGTTATATCCGAATAGGGGAAATAGTACCAGATGCCGTAATTCAAGTCAGTGCGCATCGGACGAATGATTATTATCTACCCCAAAGTGTTATCCGGTATGCTGAGAAATATGGCTGGCAGCTCATTGATGAAGGTAACCTCCTCCCCGCATTTGTTGATATGATTGAGAAAATGACCATGAGCTATTCGTATAAGCCTATATTTATCGATGCTGTATTGTCAAAGGCAAATGCAGAAGGCGAGGTCAGCCTGGCAGATATAATTATTTCATTTAGGGAGTTTTATGATACGCGCAGACGAGCAGGCTTGATAATAGAAAAGCCGGATAGCATTTTTGCCAAAGAAGTATATAGTGATGATGATGCAAAAAAGACAATTCTGCTTCATCCATATGCTCGCTTTGCTGAGATGGGTATGGTATCATATGACGCTGACGATGAAGAAATATGTATCCATAGAGCAATTTGGGATGGCCTGGATTCTGCAGAAAAAACTCGACTTAGCTCAATATGTCATCAGAAGCTGGATGAATACTATTCGAGACTCTAAGTAGTGGTATTTGAGAGTTTCACGCACTAACATCATAATCTAAGGGTGGCAGTTGAAACGAAATGTTTCAGCTGCCACCCTTATGTGTCAATTCGAACCCACGCGGCGATTTTCTCCACCCGATTTCGAGTCAAACACACTGCAGCCGAAAAGATATATGCGTAGAAAAGGCTTTTACTTTTCAACGGAGTTACCGTGGCCTATGATTTCAAACTGCTCCCAAATAGCATCTCCACAATTTGTTATACACAATTATACCCCCCCTGTATAAAGGGTATAACCGGGATAACAAACTCATTGCATTGATTATTGATGCGCAGAAAAAGTTTCAGTAGCTTTTCACTTCATCTTGTGGTATATGTTTGTGCTGCAAGGAGGCGATATCAATGAAGAAACTTATCGGAGCGATCCTAATCACCGTCTGTCTGGCCCTGTATGCCGCTGTGTGGCCGCAAGGGGAAGTGGTTGGGGGAACACCCAAACCGACGCCAGCAACCGCAGTGAACGCCCCGGAGGCGCCTGTTACAACGGCAAAAGAGGAAGCCAAAGTCTTGGTGTATACAGAGAAAGAAAAGCCAGAGCTCCCGCAGCCGGAGTTGCCCATTGAAACCGTTCCTGAACCAGAGCCTACGCCTACAGAAACGCCCATCGTCCCCGAAGCACAGCTGGCACCGGAACCAAAACCAACCTCGGAACCAGTTCCCGATTCTGTCCCAGCGCAACCGGTCATTGATCCACAGCACGGTAACATGGTCTATGTACCAGGTTTCGGCTGGCTGGAAAGCCAGGGCGAAGGAACAGTCATTTATGATGAAATGATGTATGAGAACGGCAATAAAGTCGGGGTCATGGGGTAATTCTGTAAAAACAAGATCGCTCGTTCTGACCGTAGGACAGACAGAACGAGCGATCTCTATTTCCTCAATAGATGCACCGCTAAAGACAAGGAAAAACAAACTGAGCGTTTAGTCGAAGGCGGATCACCATATTGCGAAAAAACGTGATTGAGAAGAATATGGGCATGTGGTAAAATATGTGTGGAACCGAGTAAGCACAGCACGAGAAAAGGAAGGTGATCCCATGCCGCTTACCATCGTCCGCCAGGACATCACAAAAATGAATGTGGACGCCATCGTCAACGCCGCCAACACCGACCTGCAAATGGGCGGTGGAGTTTGCGGCGCCATCTTCCGGGCGGCGGGGGAGCGGGAGCTTCAGGCGGCCTGCAACCAAGTGGCCCCCATCAGGACGGGAGAGGCCGCGATCACGCCGGGCTTCGCCCTTCTGTCCAAGTATGTGATCCATGCCGCCGGGCCGGTTTACAGCTTCTGGAACAAGAGACAAAGCCGGGAGCTGCTCCGCAGCGCTTACATAGAGTCCCTGAAGCTGGCAGAGCAGAACGGCTGCGAGAGTATTGCCTTTCCGCTGATCTCCAGCGGCATCTACGGTTACCCCAAGGACGAGGCGCTGGAGGTGGCCCGGTCGGCCATTGAGGATTTCCTGCGGGATCACGACATGGAGGTCTACCTGGCGGTTTTCGACAAGTCCTCATTCCAGATCAGCAAGGCCCTGCTGGGGGATGTGGAGAGCTACATCGACCAGCACTATGTGGACGCCCACCGGATCACCCGGCGGCAGCTCCTTGATGTGGAGGAGGATGCGCTCCGGCAGGCGGCAAAGCCGAACCTGAGCGCCCCGGCGCCCTCTATGGCGGCGCCCATGGCCATGCCCGCCCAAGGGTTGGACGACCTGATGGAAAACCTGGACGAGCCCTTTTCGGATACCCTCCTGAAGCTCATTGACAGGAAGGGCAAGACCGATGTGGAGGTCTACAAGCGGGCCAACATGGACCGCAAGCTCTTTTCCAAGATCCGCACGGGCAAGGGCTATACCCCCAAGAAGCCCACGATCCTGGCCCTGGCCATCGCCCTGGAGCTGACCCTTCCCGAAACCGACGACCTGCTGGAGCGGGCGGGCTACGCCCTGTCCCACGCCAGCAAGTTCGATGTGATCGTGGAGTATTTCATTGTGAACGGGAAGTACGACATTTTCGAGATCAATGAGGTGCTGTTTGCCTACGATCAGCCGCTGCTGGGAGCGTAGCGAAGGAAGATAAATTAATTTGCATAACGGAGGCTTTCATGAAAAAAGATGATAGAGGAAGATGTTCATGGGCAACTACAGATCTCTATAAGGAATACCATGATAAGGAATGGGGGAAACCAGTCCATGATGATGGACAATTATTTGAGATGCTGATCCTTGAAGGTATGCAGGCCGGGCTATCGTGGTTGACAATATTAAATAAAAGAATGGCTTTTAGGGAAGCCTTCGACCAGTTTGATTACAAAAAAATCGCACTCTATGACGAAGCTAAAATTGATGAGCTGATGCAAAATGAAAAAATCATTCGCAATAGGCTGAAAATCAAGTCGGCAATCGTGAATGCACAGCAATTTATCAAAATACAAGAAGAATATGGCAGCTTTGATGCGTTTATTTGGTCTTACGTTGATAACAAACCTATCCATAACCATTTCAAATCGGAAGCTGAAATTCCTGCAACAACAGTTCTTTCGGACAAAATCAGTAAAGATTTGAAAAAACGTGGTTTTAAGTTTGTGGGCAGTACGATTGTATATGCTTATATGCAAGCAATCGGGATTGTGAATGACCATGTTAAAGGCTGTTATCTATATGTGTTCGACTAATTAAGTGCAAACTCCCAATTTGTTGAGTTGCACGAAATTAAAGTTTGTCGCTTTGCAAGCGACCTGATGACCTCCTGTGTGGGCTAAAATGTAGCCATCCAAAACACAAGGAGGTCATTTTTATGAAAGCAACAGAATTGGTCTTTA
>CANSNO010000003.1 GCA_947648385.1 uncultured Clostridia bacterium | reverse complement strand
AAGCTTGGCGTGCTGATAGGCGGCCGTGGCTATCTCGACAGGGTCCCCCTGACCTGCTCGAATACGGGAATATCAAGCTGGGCGCCCACCACCTTGAGCTGCTCGATGGCAGCAGGGCGGTAGACGTCGCAGGCGCAGAGAAGAGGCCTGCGGCTCTCGCGCTTTTTGAAGTAGCCGGCCAGCTTGGCGCAGTTGGTCGTCTTGCCGGCGCCCTGTAAACCGACAAACATGATGACTGTCGGCGGATTGTTGGCCATGCGGACGCGGTTTTGAGCGCCGCCCATGAGACGGACAAGCTCTTCATTGACTATCTTGATGACCTGCTGGGCCGGAGAAAGGCTTTCGAGTATATCGGAGCCGACGGCCTTTTCGGTGACGTTCGCGACAAAATCCTTGGCGACCTTGAAGTTTACGTCGGCCTCGAGCAATGCCATGCGTATCTCGCGCATGGCCTCCTTGACGTCGGTCTCCGAAAGGCGGCCCTTTGAGCGCAGTTTTTTAAATACTCCGGAAAGCTTTTCGGAAAGGTTCTCAAATGCCATTTGCTACCTCCGGTTCTATTTCAAAAGCTCGTCAACGGTGCTGATTATCGAATCGACATGCTTGGCTATCTCATAATTGCGAAGGCCGGAATTGACGCCGGCGATATACGAGGCCTCCTCGCGTATCCGAATAAGCTTGTTTTCATAGCCCGAGTATTTTTTGACAAGGCCGACCTTGTCCTCGGTGTCCCTGAGGATGCTTTCGGCCCTCATTATAGCGTCCCTGACCCCCTGACGGGAAATCTCGGCGTGCTCGGCTATCTCGCTGAGGGAGAGATCCTCGTTGTAATAGAGGTCGAAAAGCTCCTTTTGCTTGTCGGTCAGCAACTCTCCGTAAAAATCAAAGAGCATGGACATATGAAATGTGTCGCTTTTCACATCTTTCCCTCCCTTCTGTAAAGTCTATAAGCTTTACAACGAATGATATCATACTATAATTTTCTCCGTTTGTCAATGATATTTTTTATCTGTTGCCAATTATTTTTTGCCGTTGTATAATGTGTTATATATTTTCCGAGGAGAATGATATTGATGGTAAACACGGTTAGCTTTCCCGGCCTTTCCGATATGACGATAAGGCTGAACAGGGTGGCCTTTTCCCTTTTCGGCATAGATATAATGTGGTACGGCGTTATAATTGCCTCGGGCCTTGGGCTGGCGGCGCTTTACGCCATGAAGCACGCGGAGGATTATGGCATAGACACGGACACGATACTCGACCTTTTGATATGGTGCCTCCCGGCCGCAGTTATCGGGGCCAGATTATATTATGTAATGCACCGCTGGAGCTATTATTCGGGCAATCTGTCGGCAATATTCAACATACGCGGCGGCGGACTTGGCTTTTACGGCGGATTTATCGGCGCCTTTGTGATGGGCTATGTCGTCTGCCGCGTCAAAAAAAAGCCGATACTCTCCACCATGGACTTGGCGGCCATGGGATTTATTCTTGCACAGTCCATAGGCCGCTGGGCCAACTTTGTCAACTGCGAGGCCTTCGGCGGAGTGACCGATTTGATTTGGGGAATGTCGATAAACGGCGCCCCTCCCGTCCACCCGACCTTTCTTTATGAGTCTCTGTGGAACGCCGTCGGCTTTCTTATCCTCCATCTCTACTCGAAAAGGCGGAAGTTTGACGGGGAGATATTCCTGCTTTATATGTCGTTGTACGGCTTCGGGAGAATGTTTATCGAGGGACTTCGCACCGACAGCCTGTACATCATGAACACGGGGATAAGGGTGTCCCAGCTTGTGGCGGCTTTGAGCTTTGTCGTCTGTTTTGGCCTGTGGCTCTATCTGACAAAGACAAAAAAATACAAAAAGCGCGGATAAAAGAAGCGTCCCCTTTGAGGGACGCTTTTTATAAGCTTTTAACCGATGTCGCTCCAGTCTATCTCTATTCCCTGCTTTGACAAAAACTCGTTGGCTTTGACAAAATGGCCGCAGCCGAAAAAGCCGTTATGGGCCGACAGTGGCGACGGATGGGCCGCCTTGAGCACAAGATGGGCGGGATTTGTTATAAGGCGCTCCTTTGCCTTGGCGTTGGCCCCCCAGAGCATGAACACCATGGGGCGGTCTCTGTCGTTGAGCTTTTTTATGATGCTGTCGGTCAGCAGGCTCCAGCCGCAGTCCTTGTGGGAATTGGGGTTTCCGGCCTGCACCGTCAATGCCGTGTTGAGCAGCAGAACCCCCTGTGCCGCCCAGCCAAGCAGGCAGCCCGTGTCGGGCATATCCCGTCCCGTCTCGCTTTTTATCTCCTTGAAAATATTGACGAGGGAGGGAGGCGGCTGGACTCCCGGCCTGACCGAAAAAGCGTAGCCGTGGGCCTGATTCGGGCCGTGGTAAGGGTCCTGCCCGAGGATGACCACATTGACCTCGTCATAGTCGGTCGTCTTGAGGGCGTTGAAAATGTCGTACATATCGGGATATATTGTATGCGCGGCGTACTCTCGCTTTAAAAACCGCCTTATGGCGGCGTAATAATCCGACGCGAAATCCTCCGCAAGTATTTCATCCCAGCTGTTGCCTATATGTACCATTTGAAGCGCCTCCCTGTCTGTGACTTGCTGAAATTATTATATACGATTTTAAGGCGTCTGACAAGCAGGGAGACCTAGGACAAGGACAAAATGAAACGGTTTTGATTTTTGCCTTGACGGAAGAGGAAAATTACAGTATAATATTAAAGCTAAACACTTCGGGATGTAGCGCAGTTGGTAGCGCGCATGGTTCGGGACCATGAGGCCGCGGGTTCGAATCCCGCCATTCCGACCATCGGTTTGCCCACGGAGCTTGACGTAAAGCTCCGTGGGCATTTTTGCGTGCAGAAATTAAAAACCCGTGAGGGGGGCCGATTTTCCTTTACGAAGCCGCGAAAATATGATATACTTTAGTTGATTTAGACAGCAGTCCTTTTTTAGCAGTGAATGTTTTGTGCTTTTTGCACAAGCAAACAAGAAAAAATTTGTAAAGGATGGTTAGAGCATGAGCATTGAAAAAATCGTTGAAATTATCAACTCCAAAGCCGAAAAGCTGACCCACGCCAGCGACAACGTCTGGGAATATGCCGAGACGGCATTTGTCGAGAACAAGTCGATGGAAGAGCTGTGCGCCCTTCTCGAATCGGAAGGCTTTAAGGTGGAAAAGGGCATAGGCGACGTGCCGACGGCCTTTTCCGGCACATTCGGCAGCGGCAAGCCTGTCATCGGCCTTCTGGGCGAATACGATGCTCTGTTCGGCCTGAGTCAGGTGGCCGGAGCGACACATAAGGAATGGTATCATGAGGGCTGCCCCGGCCACGGCTGCGGACACAACCTGCTGGGCGTAGGCTCTATCGCCGCCGCCATCGCCGTCAAGAACTATCTGGAAGAGAGCGGAGAGAGCGGCACGGTCATCTACTACGGCTGTCCCGGCGAGGAGGGCGGCTCGGGCAAGGCCTTTATGGCCCGTGAGGGCGTGTTTGACTGCCTTGACGCCGCCATTACATGGCATCCCGGCTCGGTCAACGCCGCATCCAACAACAGCTCTCTTGCCAACATTCAGGTAAAGTTCAAGTTCAAGGGCGTTTCGGCCCACGCCGCCGGCGACCCCTATAACGGACGCTCGGCCCTCGACGCCGTGGAGCTTCTCAACGTGGGCGTGCAGTTCCTGCGCGAGCATATAATCCCCGAGGCGAGAGTCCACTACGCCATCACCAACACGGGCGGCCTTTCCCCCAACGTCGTCCAGCCCGTGGCCGAGGTGCTTTATCTCTGCCGCGCCCCCAAGAACGCTCAGGCCCAAGAGATTTACGAATGGGTCATCGACATAGCCAAGGGCGCCGCCCTTATGACCCACACCGAGATGGAATATGAGTTCATCAAGGCCTGCTCCAATGTCATAAACAACGTGACCCTTGAAAAGGCTCTTTATGAGAACCTCAACAAGGTTCCCCTGCCCACCTACACCGACGAGGAGATAAAGCTGGCCGCCGAATACAAAAAATCGGCCCCGGCCGTACAGGATCTGGCCGAAAAGAACGTGGACGGCGGCGCCGAGGTTCAGGCCTTTATCAGAGAGCATCAGGGCAAGCCCATAAACAACTTCATCATGCCCTACTATCCCTCCGGCAAGGCCATGGGAGGCTCCACCGACGTAGGCGACGTCAGCTGGGTCTGCCCGACCGCCCAGATAAACGCCGCCACTCTGGCCGCCGACACCCCGGGACACTCATGGCAGATAGTGGCTCAGGGCAAGTCCAGCATAGCCCACAAGGGTATGCTTTACGCCGGCGAGGTCATGGCGGCCACCGTCATCGACCTGATGAAGAACCCCAAGCTTCTTGAGGAGGCCAAGGCCGAGCATGCCCAGAGGGTGGCCCCCACGGGCTATGTGTGTCCCATACCCAAGGGCGTCAAGCCCCAGGCCATAAAGTAATCGGATATAAATTTCAAGGCCCGTCGGGATTTCCCGACGGGGCCTTTTTTTAATCTTTGCCGTATAAAATATCCCTCGGAATAGGCTCGGCGTCGGGACGGGAGACAAAATCATCGGCCTCGGTTATCTCGTAATCCTTCATGGAGGCGAAAAAGGCGCCGTCCTCCAAAAGGGAGATATTGATGGCCTTGACGGCCCTGTCGCCGTTCAAAAAGGTTATCTCCAAAACGATTATGTCCTCCCCACCCGTGGGGTCGAGGGGCGATATAATGACAGCGCCGTTTACCGGAGAGATGCGGATATTGGAAATATTCGGCTCCCAGTCTATCGTCAGATAATAATATTCATCCTCATTTTCGCCGTAGGGGACAGTAAAGTTTTGGGCGCTGCCGTATTCCTCCCTCTGCTCTGTCCAATCGGTAAACCTTATTTTTTGATTTTTGCAGGAAAAACGGACGCTTTCGATATTCTCCCCCTCGAGATAGAACATAAGGGGATGGCCCTTCATCGACCCGTCGGAATATATTTTGCCCCCCGTCATGACGGCGCCAACCGAGGTTATCTCCTCGCCCGTATCATGGGCGTAGGCCGTGACGGCCGTTCCCTCGCCCGAAAAGGCAAGCATACTGCCCGCCGCTATCACGAGAGCGGCGCAGGCCGCCTTTATCCCGGCCGACAGCCACATGCCTCTTTTTTCGCGCGGCCAGGCGGCGGCGATGATATTATCGTCAAGCCCACCTATGGCTTCAAAAAACTCTTCCCTTTTCATATTTCAAAGCCCCTTTCACTGAGATATTTTTTCAGCCCTTTTCTCTCCCTTTCAAGGGCTTTCGTTATCGAAAAACGGCTTTTCCCTGTCTTTTTAGCTATTTCGGCAATCGGCATGGCATACCAATAACGCAGGACAAAGATTTTCCGTCTCCCATCGGGTAGGCCCGAAAGATAGCCGTTGAGCGCCCGTGAAAGCTCATGACTGTCGACGGCGCCCTCCACCGTGTCGCGGCATGAAATACACTCGGCCAGCTCGTCGAGCAGGAGGGAAAGCTGTCCTCCTCCCCTTTTTTCGGCCCTCGCCAGCTTATACCGGTTAAAGGCGTTATTGCGCGCCAGACGGCCCAGATATGACGAAAGATATTCGGGACGGTTGGGCGGTATGGAGTTCCACGCGCTCAAAAGGGCGTCGCTGAGGCACTCTTCGGCGTCCTCGTCGCTGCCGAGGATATTTTTGGCGATGGAGGCGCAGTAGCCGCCATACTTTTTCCTTGTCTCTTCAATGGCCCTCTCGTCTCTTTTAAAATACAGTGCTATTATTTCGCTGTCTTCCATATACCTCTGTTCCTCCTTTCACCCTTAAGGACAACTTTAAAATGAAAATGTGACATTTTGGGATAAAATTTGCGCGAGCACAACTTTCGCGTATAAAATATAAAACACTCTTGACATTTGTTATATATCTGTCATAGTAAAAGTAAAGTATGCTTTACATTTTCGGAGGCGGCAATGAAAAAAGCCTTTAATCGGTTCAGGTGTTTTCTTCTGGTTGGGGCCTCTGTGGTGCAGAGCCTTTCACAGCTTATACTGACACGCAACGCCGTCAGGGGCGACGAGGAAGCCGCCCAGGCGGCGCCGCTGCTCAAAATTGTCGTACTCGTTTCGGTTGTCATAGGCGTTGCGGCCACGATAGCGGCGGCGATTACTATTATGGGCGTGAGACTATGAAAAACAGGATAAAGGAGCTTCGCAAGACCCTCGGCTGTCGTCAGGAGGATTTGGCCGAGGCTGTCGGCGTGTCGCGGCAGACAATAATCGCCATTGAAAACGACAAGTACAACCCCTCTCTCGAGCTGGCCATGAGGCTGGCGAGGTATCTGGGACGCGCGGTGGAAGAAATATTTGAATCGGAGAATTGATTTTTACATAAAAAGGCGGCTCTTATGAGCCGCCTTTTTTATTATTCAACTGTTCTTATTTCTGGGGCTTCGAGACCCTTTTCGACTTTTATTCCGCGGAAATCCCCGAGAGCGGAGAAAAGGGGCAGGTTGCGCTTTTTCTGCCCTATGGCTATCGACAGCATTCGGGGCGGCACGGCTATCTCAAAGGGCCTGTCCTTTGGGACAAGAGGGGCCATATCGTTGTAAAAGACGCGGCTGTAGACCATTTCCCCGAGGGCAGGATGATATGCCCCGGCCTTTACGCCGCCCGAGGAAAGCTCGTCGGTGGGGTTGAGGCCGAGACGGACGACGGGGATGCTCTTCTCCCTGAAAATGACGGCGACATCTGCGCAGATGTCGGCGGCCTCGTCAACCGTCAATGCCTTATAATCGCCCCTTTTATACATATCGTAAAGGGGGGTGTCGTCGATGACGCAGGTGGGATATATCCTGACGCCGTCGGGTTTGAGGGCGCGTATCTTTTTTGCCGTCTCAAGTTCGGTCGCCCTGGCGCTGCCCGGCAGGCCGACCATCATTTGAAGTATCAGCTCGAAGCCCCTCGACTTTATGAGAGATGAGGAAGCCCGAGTATCCTCCGCCGTGTGTCCCCTGCCCGAAAGCGCGAGGACTTTGTCGTCCATCGACTGGGCGCCGAGCTCGATGGTTTTTACGCCGCTAGAGGCGAGGATATCGAGTATCCCGTCGTTTATGGCGTCGGGTCTGGTGGAGAGCCTTATGCTGTCGCATCTGCCGCTTGCCACATAGGGATAGGCGGCGTCGAGATAGGAAACCATCAATTCACGGCGTATGGCCGTAAAGCTGCCGCCGTAAAAGGATATCTGGGGGCGGTGGGAATATTTCAGCCCCTCTTCGATTATATTTTTTACCTCCGCCGCGTCGGGCTCCTTTGGCGCCGCTATGCGGCGCTGGTTGCAGAAAACGCAGTCGTTGGGGCAGCCGAGATGCGGGATGAAGATGGGGATTATCGAGTTTTTCATCACTCGCCCATAAGCTCCAGAGCCGCCTTGGCCGCAGCCTGCTCGGCCTGTTTTTTGCTCTTGCCCTCGCCGGAGGCGATGGGGTTGGAATTGAGGTGGACCTCGATGACGAACCACTTGTCATGGTCGGGCCCCTTTTCGTCGACGACGACATAGGAGAGGGTCTCCTGATGATTTTTCTGGACTATCTCCTGAAGCCTGGTCTTATAATCGACGGTGATATGACTTTTTGTGATGACGTCGGCCTTTCTGACGATAAACTCGAGGATAAAATCCTTTGCCGCCTCGAGGCCTCCGTCGAGATAAACGGCCGCCAAAACAGCCTCTACCGCGTCGGCCAGAACCGACGGGCGTCTGTTTCCTCCGCCGCTTATCTCGCCCCTGCCCATCATGATGAGACCGCTGAGGCCTATCTCTCCGGCGAACTCATAAAGGGACTGTTCGCAGACAATGGAGGCGCGAAGCTTGGTCATTTCACCCTCGGGAAGGTCGGAATATTTATTGTAAATATAATCAGCCGAAATAAAGCCCAGCACGGCGTCGCCGAGGAACTCCAGCCTCTCGTTGCTCTTGCAGCCCCTGTGACGGTTCTCGTTGGCGTAGGAGCTGTGGCTGAGGGCGTTGGAAAGCAGGGACGGGTCGTTGAACCTGTAATTCTTTATAGTGTCAATCAATTTTTTGCTCCTTTTAAAAGCTTGGGGCCGACCGTAGCCGACCCCAAAGCGCGTTTTTATATCCTGTCCGAAATATAGTTTACGACGTCCCCGACGGTATGCACCTTTTCAAGGGCGTCATCCTCGATTTCATCGAGGTCAAACTCGCTTTCGATGTCAAGCATGAGTTCGACGATATCTATTGAGGTAGCGTTAAGGTCGCCGACAAAATCGGTGTCCATGGTTATCTCATCGACAGACACGTCAAACTGCGTTGATATCAAAGCCGCAAGCTTATCAAAAACCATAAAAACATAACCTCCTTAAAATGTACGATGGGTCAATATAGGTTTCACCTACAATTATGGATTATAACAAAGCTTTTATATCTTGTAAACAGGTTTTTACACATTTTCCTCTTCGGAGGAAAGGGCGGCGTTTTTGACCCAACCTGCGGCCTTTTCCTCGATTTCCGTGACAAAGCCGCCGCGGACGAACATACAGGCCTGACGTATGGCGCTTTTGGCCGCCTCGGGGTCGCTGGAGCCGTGGGCCTTTATGACAGGCTTTGTCACGCCCAGAAGAGGCGCGCCGCCGACCTCTTTATAATCCATGGTTTTTTTGAGGTCGTTTAAGCCGCTTTTGACAAGAAGGGCAGCCAGCATGGTGAAGATATTTTTCTTGAACATACCCTTTAAAAGGCCGACGAGATAAAGGCCGAGGCCCTCGTAGGTCTTGAGAGCCACATTGCCCGTAAAGCCGTCGCAGACGATGACGTCGGCCGCGCCCATGGCGATATCGCGGCCCTCGATATTGCCGACAAAGTTCAGCTCGCCCTTTTCCCCGGCCTGTTTCAGAAGCTGATAGGCCTCAACATAGACGGGGGTGCCCTTTGAATCCTCGGCTCCGTTGTTTAAAAGGCCGACGCGAGGCGAGGCAAGCCCGAACTGCTTTTGGGCATAGCAGCTGCCCATCATGGCGAACTGAAGAAGATCATCGGCGTTACAGACGACGTTGGCTCCGCAGTCGATAAGTATGGCGTGGCCCGATTTGGTGGGCAATGCCGGAGCCAGCGCCGGACGGCGAACACCCTTTATCCTCTTTACGACAAAGGTGCTTCCGGCCAGCCACGCGCCAGTGTTTCCGGCCGAAAGGGCGGCGTCGCCCTCGCCGCGCGCAAGCATATTGAGGGCAACCGACATGGAAGAATCCTTTTTGCGGCGGAAGGCCAGACTGGGGCTGTCGTGCATATCGATGACCTCGGTGGTGTGGACGACCGATATTCTCGCCTCGTCCGACGCGCCCTCGCGCTCCAAAACGGCCTTTATCTCGCCGCTGTCGCCCACAAGGGCGACCTCCACGTCACTCATCTCCCTGACGGCTCTGACAGCGCCTGTCACAAGGGCGTCGGCCCCCTTGTCGCTGCCCATTACATCTATGATTATCTTCATTTTACATCCTCCAATATTTCAGGCAGCATATTTTCCAGCGTCTCCAGCGCGCGCTGAGACACCTTTTCATATCTGGCCTGCTTGCCCTTGACCCTTTCGTCAAGGCTGTCGATAAGGCCGAAGTTTATGTTCATCGGCTGGAAGTTTTTGCCCTCATAGGCGCTTATATGCGCCCCTAAAGCCCCGAGGGCCGTTTTGGTTGAAAAATCTATAAGGGGCTTGCCCATAAGCCTTCTGGCCATATTTATGCCGCAGCACATACCCGAGGCCGCCGACTCCACATAGCCCTCGACCCCCGTTATCTGCCCGGCGAACATAAGCTCCTCCCTGCCGATGACGCGGTAAAACCTATCGAGCCTGCCCGGAGAGGAGATAAAGCTGTTGCGGTGCATGACGCCATAGCGGAGTATCTCCATATTTTCAAGGCCCGGTATCATGGAAAAGACGCGCTTCTGCTCGGGAAACTTGAGATGGGTCTGGAAGCCGACGATGTTATACATACTGCCTTCGCGGTCGTCGGCGCGAAGCTGGACGACGGCGTATGGCTCCTTGCCCGTTTTGGGGTCGGTGATGCCCCTCGGCTTCATGGGGCCGAAGCGCAATGTGTCCTCTCCCCTTCTGGCCATGACCTCCACGGGCATACAGCCCTCGAACACAGCCTTGTCCTCGAATCCCCTGACGGGGGCCTCTTCGGCATGGGCCAGCTCACGGACAAAGGCGGTATATTGCTCCCTGTCCATGGGGCAGTTGATATAATCGGCGTCGCCCTTGTCATATCTCGAAGCGAAAAAGGCCTTGTCCATGTCTATGCTCGCGAAGCTGACAATGGGGGCGGCGGCGTCATAGAAATGAAGGGTCGTGTCGCCGCCGAAAAGGGCCTGTATGTTTTCATATAATTTGCCGTCGGTCAAGGGACCGCTGGCGATTACGGCCTCGCCCTCGGGCACCTCGTCCACTCTGCCCTCGATAATCTCAATCAGGGGATGGGATTTTATTTTATCGGTTATATACTCGGAAAAGCCGTCCCTGTCAACGGCCAGCGCGCCTCCGGCCGGAGTGCGGTTTTTGAGGGCGCTTTCCATAATAAGGGAGCCGCAACGCCTCATCTCCTCCTTTAAGAGGCCGGGGGCGTTGGCCATGGAGGCTCCGCGGAGGGAGTTTGAGCAGACAAGCTCGGCAAAATAGGGCCTATGGTGGGCTGGGGAGCTTTCACGGGGCTTCATCTCGTAAAGCTCCACCTCCACTCCCCTTATGGCAAGCTGCCAGGCCGCCTCGCTGCCTGCCAATCCCGCGCCGATGACCTTGACCTTATTCATCGGTTTTCTTCTTTCTGCCGCGCTTTTTCGGCTCGGCCGCCTGCGTTTCGGCCGCCTCGGCGGTCTTTTTGCGGCCGCGCGCGGTCTTTTTGACCTCGGCCGTCTCCTCGGCGGCCGCTTTGGGCTTGCGGCCTCTCGTCGTCTTTTTGACCTCGGCCGTCTCCTCGGTGGCCGCTTTGAGCTTGCGGCCTCTCGTCGTCTTTTTGACCTCGGCTTCGCCCTCTTCCTCGGACTTGGCCTTGCGCGACTTTCTCTCGGGCAGAGGCTCCTCATAGCCGCATCCCGGGACGTGGCAGAGGTTCTTCTTTTCGGCCTTGGTGTATCTCTTATATATAACACCGCCGCATTTGGGGCAGGTCTTTTTTGTGGGTGTGTCCCATGTCATGAACTCGCAGGTGGGGTTCTTTTCGCAGCCGTAATAATAATAGCCGCTCTTGGATTTCTTTTTGAGCAGCTTGGCTCCGCAAACGGGGCAGGGAACGCCTGTGTCCTGGGCCAGAGGTTTGGTGTTTTTGCAATCGGGATAGCCGGGACAGGCGAGGAACTTGCCGAAACGGCCGTTTTTGATGACCATTTTTCTGCCGCAAAGCTCGCAGACGATGTCGGTCTCCTCGTCCTTGACCTTGATGCGCTTTTTATCGAGGTCTATCTCGGCCTGGGCCAGCTCGGAGGCGAAGTTTTTATAATATTTCTCAAGTATTTTGCGGTAATCGGCCTTGCCGCTTTCCACCTCGTCGAGGGTGTCCTCCATCTGGGCGGTAAACTTGAGGTCGACTATATCACTGAACTTGTCTATCATAAGGTCGGTGACGGCCTCGCCCAGCATGGTGGGCTTTAAGGCTTTGCCCTCCTTGGCCACATACTCCCTGTCGAGGACGACCGAAATGGTGGGGGCGTAGGTGGAGGGGCGGCCTATGCCCTTTTCCTCCATGGCCTTTATGAGGGAGGCCTCGGTGTAACGGGGAGGGGGCTGGGTGAAGTGCTGTTTGGGTTCGGTGGAGATATGCTTGGGAACATCTCCCTCTTTAAGGACAGGCAGGGGACGGGAATCGCCCTCATCCTCGCTGTCGTCCTTTCCCTCCTCATAGAGGGCCAAAAAGCCCTGAAAGGCAACCGTCTGTCCCGTGGTGCGGAAGAGCCAGCCGCCGCATTCGATATCGACCGAGGTGACGTTCAACAGCGCCTCGGTCATCTGGCAGGCTATAAAGCGCGACCAGATGAGCCTGTAGAGCCTGTACTGGTCGGGGGTCAGAAATTTTCTGACGCTGTCGGGAGAAATGGCCGGGTCGGAGGGACGGATGGCCTCGTGGGCGTCCTGCGCCCCCTTCTTCGTTTTGAAAACACGGGGCTTTGAGGGGACATAATCCTTGCCGAAGGCTGCGCCGATATAATCTCTGGCCTGGTCGAGGGCCTGCTGGGAGATGCGGAGGGAATCTGTCCTCATATATGTTATAAGACCTGTGACCGTGCCGCCGATATCAACGCCCTCGTAAAGCTCCTGGGCAACCGACATGGTGCGTCTGGCCGCCATGGAGAGCTTGCGGGAAGCCTCCTGCTGTAATGTGGAGGTTGTGAAGGGAGGGGACGGCTGGCGCTTTTTCTTGCCCGTTTTGACGGTCTGAACCGTATAGGCCTTGCCCTCGATGGCGTCGAGGATGGCCTGAGCCTCGCTCTGACTGCCAAGCTCCTTCTTTTTGCCGTCGGGGCCGCTGTTGAAAAGAGAGGGGAAGGTCTTGCCGTCATGCTCCAGCATGACCTCTATCGTCCAGTATTCGTCGGGCTTGAAGGCCTTTATCTCCCTTTCGCGGTCGACCACCATGCGCGTGACGGCCGACTGCACCCTGCCGGCCGAAAGGCCTGTACGAACCTTGCGCCATAGGAAGGGGGACAGCTTATAGCCGACTATCCTGTCAAGTATCCTGCGCGCCTGCTGGGCGTCGACAAGGTTCATGTCCAGCTCGCGCGGAGACTGTACGGCCTCGGTGACGGCTTTTTTTGTTATCTCGTTGAAGGTTATGCGCTTCGTCTTGCTGTCGTCAAGCTCCAAAAGCTCCTTCAGATGCCATGAAATGGCCTCGCCCTCGCGGTCGGGGTCGGTGGCGAGATAGACTGTATCGGCGCTGTCGGCCGCCTTTTTGAGATTTTTTATTATCTTGTCCTTGCCGTCGATGGGGATATATTTGGCCTCGAAATTATGGTCGACATCGACGCCAAGCTCCTTTTTGGGCAGGTCGCGCAGATGCCCCATGGACGCCTCGACCTCATATCCCTCGCCGAGGTATTTCGTGATGGTCTTGGCCTTGGCCGGAGACTCGACTATAAGTAGCTTTGACATATATTACCTCCGTTCACTTGCTCAGTTCATAAAAGCCGCCCGGGTACTGAACGACGCGGCCCTCTATTTCCAGCATGGTCAGGCGCGTTAAAAGCTCGGCCGGATCCATGCCCGTTTTGCTTATCAGCTCGTCTATGTGTATTTTCTCCCTGACGGCCGGCAGAATGCGGCCGTTTTCGTCGTCGGGATTTTTTTCCGCCCTTTGGGTCTCTTTTTCGGGGAAATCGGGAATAGAAATCGCCTCAACGGGGACAGAGCGCGGCGAAACGCTGTAGCCGTAAAAGCCGAGGACGTCGCCCGGCTCGGTGACGGCAAAGGCCCCCTGCTTTATCAGCAGATTGGCGCCCTCGTAATCGGCGCTGTCTATCGGCCCGGGAATGGCGAACAGGTCGCGGTTCTGTTCCAAAGCCCTGGCGGCCGTGCCGAGAGAGCCGCTTTTTATTCTGGCCTCCACCACAAGGACGCCGCGGCTCAGGCCGCTGATTATCCTGTTTCTCCTGGGAAAATTAAAGGGCTTGCCCACGGTTTTGGGCGGATATTCGGATATGACGGCGCCGTTTTCGATTATTCGGCGCTTGAGGTCAATATTGGCGGACGGATAACAGCCGTCGACCCCCGTGCCGAACACGGCTACCGTGGGACTGCCTCCGTCAAGGGCCCCCATGTGGGAGGCGCTGTCGACCCCTGCCGCCATGCCCGACACGACGATGACGCCGCTGCGCGAAAAGGAATAGGCCATATCCTTGGCGTGTTTCAGTCCCGCCGGAGTGGCCTTGCGCTGGCCCACCATGCCGATGGTCATATTGTTGTCCATATCGGGCAGACGGCCCTTGACATAAAGTATCAAAGGAGGGTCGGGTATCTGCCTGAGACGGCGCGGAAACTCCCTGTCCGTATAGCCGATGATACGCGAGCCGATATGCGCGCTTTCCCGACATATTTTTTCGGCCTTTGTCAAATCCTTATTGAAAAGGTCGTCGAGAACCATGCCGCGCGCGTCGGGGATGATATCGGAAATATCCCCAGATGAGGCGCGGTAGATGCCTTCGGCGCTTCCGAGAGTCTCTGTCAGCGCCCTTATATATTCTTCTTTCATGCCTCTTACGAGGCTCAACCAGACGGAAAAACGCTCCATATTTTCGGCGTCTCCTTTAAAGCCCTTCGGCTTTTATATTCTACCTCCGCGACATCTCGTACATAAATATCGCGGACGCGACGGCGGCGTTGAGGGACTGTATTCCGGATATCGGTATGATAACATTTTTGACGCACTTGTCAAGAGCCGCCGCGGAAAGGCCCGAGGCCTCGTTGCCTATCATGACGGCGGAGGAGGACAGGGGAACGTCTTTTATACCGACGGCGTCGTCCCGAAGGGCCGCGCCGTAAAGGGGCAGGCCGAGGGATTTTACCCCCTCTTCCAGCTCGTCCAGCGTGAGGGAGCAGATATTGACCCTCAAAACGGCCCCCATGGCGGCGCGGACGACCTTTGGTGAAAAGACGTCGACACAGCTGCCCACAAGCGCGAGGGTGTTTATGCCGAAGGCCTCGGCCGTCCTTATTATCGTGCCCATATTCCCCGGGTCGGAGAGGTTCTCAAGGGCCATTATCTTCGGCCCCCTAAGGACGCCGTTTTTCGGCATATGACAGGTAAACACAACGCCCTGACTGGTTTTGACCTGACTCAGCTTCTCCATGACGGGGGGCGAGACCTTGTAGACCTCGGTCTCTTTGGGTATAACGGCGTTTTCAAGAAAAGCGCCGTCTGTGACAAATATTTTGTCTACGGCGGCACGGGTGGCCAGAGCCTCCCTCAATACGACGGGGCCCTCGGCCGCGAATACCCCCTCCTGACGGCGTTTGGAGCCGCTTTTCTGGAGGGAGACCACCCATTTGACAAGGGGATTTTCACGGCTGGTTATCTCAATGCTCATCGCCCAACTCCGAAACGTCCCTGTCATGGCCCATAATGACCATGATATCGTCGTGTTTTATGATGTAATCGGCCGAGGGGTTTATCGTCTCGCCGCTTCCGCCAAGCGTCTTGACAAGAAGGACGTTGACCTTGTGGTTGACCCTGATCCCCAGCTCTCGCAAGGATTTTCCGACCCATGATTTAGGGCATTTCAGCTCGGCCACCTTATATTCGCCGCCGATGTCAACATAGTCTATCATCCTGCCCGAGGCGAGGACGCGTGCCAGACGGATGCCCATTTCGTCCTCGGGGAAAATTATCTGGTCGGCCCCTATCTTCTGAAGCACCCTGACGTGCATATCGCTGCAGGCCTTGGATATGACCCTTTTGACCCCAAGCTCCTTTAAAAGAAGGGTGACAAGAATGTTGTCCTGTATGCTGCTGGCAAAGGCCACCACGGCGCAGTCGCACTCGGCGACGCCCATGCGCCTTAAAACGTTTTCGTCGTGGATGTCGGCCGTCATGGCATGGGTCACCTCGTCGGCGATGGCGTTGACGTGGGCCTCCTCTCTGTCGACGGCTATGACCTCGTGACCCAGCCTTGAAAGCTCACGGGCGATGGATGTGCCGAAACGCCCCAGTCCTATTACAACAAATGTTTTCATATCTGTCTCCTATCCGATTATGACCTTGCCCTCGGGAAGCTTTATTCTGTCGTCGGGATAGCTCCTCATCAGGGCCGACATACCGACAGTGATTATTCCAACCCTGCCGACAAACATCAGCACTATCAAAAAGCATCTTGAAAAGACGCCGAGCGTGGGGGTTATGCCCATACTGAGGCCGACGGTGGCCACGGCTGAAATACACTCAAACACAGCCGCGCCGAAGGAGATGCCGTCGGCCACGCAGAGGACAAATGCCCCCGTGACGGCCCCGACCCCGGCAAGGAAAAAGAGGCTGGTGGCCTGAGCTATCACCTGCGGCGGTATCGTCCTTCCCATGACGGTCACCCTCTTTTTGCCGTAAAGAGAGCTGACCGAGGCCAGCACAAGCACGGCCATGGTGGTCGTCTTTATTCCGCCGGCAACCGAGCCGGGCGAACCGCCGATAAACATGAGGATATCTGTCAGCGCCCTTGAGGCCGAGGTCATCTCCCCCTGACCTATATGGTCAAAGCCGGCCGTTCTGGCCGTGACCGACTGGAAAAAGCATCTGACTATCTGTACGGCCCCCGTGTGGCCCTCCATATTGCCCGAAAGAACCTCGGTGATGAAAAAGCCCACCGTGCCGCCGAGAAGCAGTATGACCGTCGTACATATGGCCAAACGGCTGTGGAAGGTCAGGCGGCGCTTACTCCTGAAATGGGCAAGCACGTCGTTCCAGACATAAAAACCTATGCCGCCGACAATGATGAGGACGGCCAGTATCATCATGACGGGGATATTGCCGCCGTAGGGGATGATGGAAGCGAACTCGCCTCCCACGCCGAGATTGTCAAAGCCGGCGTTGCAAAAAGCCGAGACCGAGCAGAAAACTCCCCTCTCCAGCGCCCCCCAAAAACCGAAATCCTTATAGAAGCAGGCCGTCAGTCCTAAGGCTCCCAGCCCCTCGAAAAGAGCCGTGCCGATGATAATCCTTTTAGCGAATCTGACAATGCCCGATATTTCGTCAAGGTTTAAGGAGGTGCTTAAAAGCATACGCTCCCCTATGGTTATTTTTCGTCCGACGGCAAGGGCCACCATGGCCCCCATCATCATGACTCCGAGGCCTCCCGTCTGTATCAGCAGCAGGATGACCATGCGGCCGGAGGCGCTCCAATAGGTGGCCGTGTCGACCACGGCAAGACCCGTGACACAGACGGCCGATGTGGCCGTAAACAAGGCCGTGAGAAGGTCGGCCCCACCCTCTCCCTCTTTGGCAAAGGGCATACACAAAAGCACCGTGCCGACGGCTATCAGTATAAGAAAGCCCTCGGTTATCGTCCTTATTCTGCTGCGGCTTTTAAAGCGAGGCCGCTCTTTTTTATTAGTGAACAATTTTAAAATACCTCATTTGGCAGGCAAATATTTTCCTGAATTTAATTAAGTATATCACAGGCTTTCAAGACTTTCAAGGGAGGAAAAGGCCCCCTTTTTTGCTTTTTTCTTGTGGTTTAAAGGGGTATATGATAAAATAAAATCCGAACCCCATCAAGGAGATATCATATGCGCGTTTTGGAATATTTCGGCGCGGATAACAGGATATATTGGCTGGAGCAGATTGGAAAAAGCGACTGGAGCGCCGGACAATACCTTTACAGGCTTTTAAGTCAAGATACCATCAGTCAGGTGGCCGGCGACGGGCCGATGGTCATGCTTCTCGCCGACGGAGAGGAGCTTGTCTCCTTTTGCACCTATGCCGAAAAGGACGATATCAGCCCAACCGAGCTGACGCCCTGGATAGGCTTTGTCTACACCTTTCCGAAATACCGCGGCCACCGCCACATCCAAAAGCTCTTTGACGCCGTTGAAAACATGGCAAAAGCCGAAAATGTCGCCGCCCTTTATATCTCCACCGACCATGTGGGCCTTTATGAAAAATACGGCTTTGAGTTTTACGCCATGATGACCGACGTCAGAGGTGAGCCCTCACGGGTCTACCGCAAAAAACTGATATAAAAAAGCGCCGCCGGGAGGCTGACCTCCGGCGGCACTTTTTATTCTCCCCTTTTTTCCTCTTTCCATTTCTTTATCTGCTCAAGGCGCTCGGCAAAGCGGCGCTCCTGTCCCTGCTCGGTGGGCAGATAGTATTCCCTGTCCAAAAGGGAATCGGGCAGGCAGCGCATATCGGTCAACTTTTCATCAAAATCGTGGGCGTACTGATATCCCTTGCCGTAGCCTATATCCTTCATAAGCCTTGTGACGCCGTTGCGGATATGAAGGGGCACAGGGTCGGAAAGCTGGGTCAGGGCGTCCTTTTTGGCCGCCTCATAGGCCATGTAAAGGGCGTTGGATTTTGGCACGAGGGACATATATACAACGGCTTCGGTCAGGTGCACGGTACATTCGGGCATACCGATGAAATGGCAGGCCTGATAGGCGGCTATGGCCACCTCCAGCGCCCTCGGGTCGGCCAGGCCGATATCCTCGCTTGCAAAGCGCGTCACCCTGCGCGCGATATACAGGGGGTCCTCCCCGGCCTCCAGCATTCTGGCCAGCCAGTAGACGGCGGCGTCGGGGTCGGAGTTCCTCATAGACTTGTGAAGGGCGGAAATCAGATTATAATGCTCCTCACCCGATTTGTCATAGAGCAGGGATTTGCGCGAGGTACACTGCTCGACCGTCTCTCTGGTGACGGCGGTAACATCTCCCTCCTGTCTGCCGTTGAGGACGGCCATTTCGAGGGTGGACAGGGCCATACGGGCGTCGCCGTTGGCAAAATTGGCGATGAGGGACAGGACGTCCTCCTCTATCTCTATTTTCTGATAGCCGAAGCCATTGGGGCTTGTCAGGGCGCGGCGCAAAAGAGCCTTCAGGTCATCCTCGCCCAGCGCCTTTAAAACAAAGACCTTGCAGCGCGAAAGGAGGGCGCCGTTGACCTCGAAGGATGGGTTTTCGGTGGTGGCGCCAATCAGAATAATGCTGCCCTTTTCCACAAAGGGCAAAAAGGCGTCCTGCTGGGCCTTGTTGAAGCGGTGTATCTCATCGACAAAGAGTATGGTCTTTTCGCCGAAACGGCGGTTGTCCTCGGCCTGCTGCATGACCGAGCGTATCTCCTTTATGCCGCTGGTGACGGCCGAAAAATTGATAAATCTGGCCTTTGTGTGATTGGCGATGACGTTGGCCAGCGTCGTCTTTCCGACGCCGGGAGGCCCCCAGAATATCATGGAGGAGACCATGTCCTGCTGTATTATCTTTCTAAGCACCATGTTTTGGCCCAAAAGATGCTGTTGTCCGACTATTTCATCCATGGTTTTCGGCCTGAGTCTGGCGGCCAGCGGCTGTGCCATACCGCCGCCTAACATGGTCATTTGCTCGTCCATATTTCTCCCCCAAAAATTTTCAATTTTTCGGGGTCCCCTCCTTTATTAAATAGATTTTGCCGAAGTAAACTCGTCAAAATCGTTACGCCGGACTGCCGGTGGGAGGCGTCATAAGACGCCCCGAATTATAAAACGCAACTCATTTTTATATATAATACCATATCCCCGATAAAAAAGCCACCTGTCGGATGACAGGCAGCTTTGAAGCTTTAGGTAATTTTACAGCCGCGACGGCGGCCTTTGTATGGCTAAACCACTTACCGAAAGGCGTTTATACATAAATGAGGAGCAGCCCCAGCATGGCGCCCACTATCGTGAAGAATGTGGGGAGCTTGCTGCGATACATCAATATGGCCTGAGGCAGTATCTCGCCAAAGACGACATAGAGCATGGCGCCGCTGGCGAAGCCGAGGCTGAGGGCCAGACCCAGCGCGCCGATATCTCCCAGCCAAAAGCCGAAAAAGGCGCCGACGACCGTGGGGAAGCCGCTGAGAGCCGTTATAAACACGGCCTTTATCCTGCCCATTCCGCCGTTGATAAGGGGCACCGATACGGCCATGCCCTCGGGGATGTTGTGTATGCCTATCAAAAAGGCCAGCATAAGAGCCGAGCTGCCCATCCTGCCGTTGTTGCTGGCATAGGCGGCGCCGATTGTCATACCCTCGGGGATATTGTGCAGGGCGATGGCGCAGGCCATGACTATGCCGGCCATAAAGAGGGAGAACCGGCTGTCCCTGTTTTTATAATGCTGTTCCCAATGGTCGCTGTGGATAAGCTCGTCCAAATCGTCGGCCGTTTTTGGATGCTTTTTGTTGACATGGGGAACCTCGGGGTTTATCTTGACATCTATCAGGTAATTGAGCAGAAAAATCATGGCGACGCCGAACAGCACCGAGCCGATGACGACATAAATGCCGACGTTTGTGGCGATGGCCTCCTGTAAAAGGTCGAAGCAGACGACGCTGAGCATGATGCCTCCGGCAAAGCTGAGAAGCAGGCTGACCGTCCTGTTTGATTCCTTGCGGAACAAAGCCCCGACCAGACCTCCCATGCCTGTGCCAACCACGCCGGCGATAAATGTCAGCATCAATAATTCGGCAATTTTCACTGTATAATCTCCCCAAAAGCTGTTTTTGAAAAGGCCGTAAGTTCTCTCTTTTTGCGGCCGATTTTATTATATCATAAATTGCCGAACAAAACGGAGTTTTGCCGCGCGTAAAGTTTTGCGCGGCTGTCACTGTGTGACAGTACGGCGATTTCCGATGAAATAAAAACATTGATGCGTTTTTTCAAAACGCTGAGGACTTGCTGCGCAAGTCTCTGAAAAGCTTTTTAACTTTTCAATTACGTTTTTATTATATCGCGTAGTTATACTCAGGTCAAGAATAAAGTTAGCCGAGGGTAACAAAAGTCAAAAGCAAAACCCCTCCGCACCGCGGCGGAGGGGTTGGCTTTATCATACCGGCTGCTTTTTACTTTATAAACTGCAGGATCTTTATGGTCTCCAGATGAGTGGCCGAAATGGCCGAATATTTTGCGATGGCGGCTGTATCCTGACTGATGGACTGGACGGCGTCCAAAAGCTGGTCGAACTTCTGCTGAACAGAAGCCAGCTGCAAATTGGTTATGTATGTCTGGAGCAGTATCTCCCCCTGCTGTTTGATGACGGTGTCCAGCTTGCTCTTGATGATGTCAAGGTCCAGATGGAGCAGGGCGTCGCTGAGGCTTTCCTGAGAGGTGGAAAGATAATCGTGGAGATAATATACCCCGTGGAGATTGCGGAAGGGCGCGGGGATGATGTTGGCGTCATAGGCCGTTTTAAGGGCCGCCGTGACCTTGCGCTTCTCGTCGGAATGTTCATTATAAAGGGCGCTGTACTTATCGCTTACGGCGTCGAAAACAGGACCCCAATCGGGATATCCGTCGGCGTCATAGATATACCTGGGCAGAGAGACGCTTTTGCCGTCCACATTGACCGAAATAAGGGTGATAGGCCCCGCCTCCTTCCTGAGAGCGTTGGAGAACTGAAGGGGCGTCATCTGGTATATATTGCTGCTCGCCGATGTAATGCCCTTTGAAACCTTATCCAGTATCCGGCTGACAAAGTCGAAGGCGTTGTTGTAGTTCGTAATGCCGAAGTCGGCCGCCGCCTTGGCAATGGGCTTTTCATACTTCCATTTGATAAGCTCCAGCGTGCAGAGATCCTTCAAATGGGCAATAATAAGCTGACGCTCCTTGCCGCTGTCGACAGTGGGCGCGGTGTGAGCGGCGGTGGACACGGGGGCGGTACCCTCGGAGGCCACTATCTCGGAGATGGGACATCCGCAGTTGGGGCAGCTGGCCGCCCTGCTGGAGACCTCGCGCCCACAATCGGGACATTTTATAAGGGCCATATCTGTTTCTTCTTTCGCTCAGATAAAATTATCGGTTAGTCCAAAGGCTTCATTGTCGGGAAGAGCAAAACGTCTCTGATGGAGGGGCTGTTGGTCAGCATCATGACGAGACGGTCGACGCCGATGCCGCATCCGCCCGTGGGAGGCATACCGTATTCCAGAGCCGTCAGGAAATCCTCGTCCATCTCGCTGGCCTCGGCGTCGCCGAGGGCGCGCAGGCGCATCTGATTCTCGAATCTCTCGCGCTGGTCGATGGGGTCGTTGAGCTCGGAGAAGGCGTTGGCTATCTCCCAGCCGTTCATGAACAGCTCGAATCGCTGTGTAAGGGCGGGATTTTCGGGGTCCTTTTTGGCAAGGGGAGATATCTCGATGGGGTGAGATATGATAAAGGTGGGCTGAACCAGCTTGTCCTCGCAGAACTCCTCAAAAAGCAGGCTGAGGATGTCGCCCTTGCCGTGCTTGGGCTCGACCTCGATGTGATACTTTTCGGCCAGAGCCTTGGCCTCCTCGAAGGTCTCGACCTTGTCGAAATCTATATCGGCGTACTTACGCAGTGCCTCGGTCATGGTCAGGCGCTCAAAGGGCTTGCCCATGTCGATGACCTTGTCGCCGTAGGGCAATTCGGTTCCGCCAGTGACGGCGATGGCAAGATGACGGAAGAGGCTTTCGGTCAGCTCCATCATGCCGTTTATGTCGGTGTATGCCTCGTAAAGCTCGATGGTTGTAAACTCGGGGTTGTGACGGGTATCCATGCCCTCGTTGCGGAAGATGCGGCCTATCTCATACACCTTTTCAAAGCCGCCGACGATGAGGCGCTTGAGGTGCAGCTCGGTGGCTATGCGAAGGTACATATCAAGGTCAAGGGCGTTGTGATGGGTGACAAAGGGACGGGCCGTGGCGCCGCCCTGAACCGTGTTGAGGACGGGAGTCTCGACCTCCATATAACCGCGGTCATCCATGAACCTGCGTATTTCGCGTATGGCCATGGAACGCTTGACAAAGGTATCGCGGACGTCGGGGTTGACGATAAGGTCGACATACCTCTGGCGGTAGCGCGTATCGGTGTCCCTGAGGCCATGCCACTTTTCGGGCAGGGGCAGCAGGGACTTGCTGAGAAGCTTTATCTCCTGAACATGTATTGATATCTCGCCGCGCCTCGTCTTAAAGACAAAGCCGGTGACGCCGACGATATCGCCTATGTCAAACTTTTTGAAACGCTCATAGCCCTCGGCTCCAAGCTCGTCTATCTTGACATAAAGCTGTATGCGGCCCTCCTGGTCCTGAAGGTCGCAGAAAGAGGCCTTTCCCATGTCTCTCTTGGACATTATCCTGCCGGCGACCGAGACCGTTTGGTTTTCCAGCGCCTCGAAATTGGAGGTAATATCGGTGCTGTGGTGGGTGCGCTCGTATCTGACCTCGCGGAAAGGATCGCGCCCTTCGGCCTGAAGGGCGGCCAGCTTTTCGCGGCGTATGCGGACGACCTCGGTATATTCGGCCGAGCCTTCCTGCAGTTCTTCTCTCTCTGTATCGTTATTCATCTTTATCTCCTTTTATCTCGTGACCGAAATGACGGTACACTTCATATGTCCGCCGGGGGCGTCGATATCTACCTTATCGCCCTCGTGCTTGCCCATGAGGGCCTTGCCGATGGGGGACTCGTCGGAAATTCTGCCCATGCCGGGGTCGGATTCCTGAGTGCCGACTATCTGGAACTCCTCCTGCTCGGTCTCGCCGTCAAAGAGGACGACGACCCTGCTGCCGTGGCCCACTGTGCTGTCATTGCCGACAGGCTCCTCGATTATTTTGGCATATGTGATGATATTTTCCAGCTCGGCTATGCGGGAATAGAGCTTGCCCTGCTCGTTTTTGGCCTCGTCATACTCGCTGTTTTCCGAAAGGTCTCCGAAAGAGCGAGCCTCTTTTATCTGCTCGGCTACCTCTCTCTCTCTGACCGTTTTGAGGTATTCCAGCTCGTTTTTCAGCTCGTTCAGGCTGGCCTGTGTAAGTTTGACTTCTCTTTGCATATTTTTCGCCCTCTTTATTATTATTTGAAAAGACCGACTGTCTTCAAGCAATATGCCTATTATATTATGAAGGACGGGCCTCTGTCAAGGAATTACGGGACAACAGGCCTTTATATCCTCCTTTTCCAGTCCGCCGCGGACAAAAAGCGCCGCCAGCATACGGCTTTTATCGAAAAAACCTCCCTCGGGAGCCGCCAGCTCAAAGCAGCTCTCTATAATCGGCCTGAACATATTCGGGCAGTCAAGCTCGCCCCTCGTCAGGTCGAGAACCATATCTTCTCCGCCGTATTCAAAGCCGCCGTCGAATACGACGGCCATCTTAAAATCGCCGAAGCCCTCGGGAGGGGCGGCGGCGCCGTAATCGCTCATCAGGCGTCGGCGCATAGAGGACGCCCAGCCACCTCCGGCCACGGCCACATAACGGCAGTTTTCGGCAAGGGTCAGCGCGCATTGGGCCACGTCCTTCGAGGCCATACGGGCATAGACCTTGACATAGGCCGGGCCGCGTCCCTTCAGTCCGTCCATGGCCGCCTGAGCCGCCCTGGCCCTTATTATCCTCAAATCGTCGGACGGGCGCAGGCCGTAAAAGGCCGAGCCTTTTTCCAGCCACGAGGGAGCGATAAGCTCGTCTCCGCCCATATCCGCCATGGCGGTCAAAAGTGCCTCGGCCCTCCTTTTGACCTGACGCTCGCTCATATCGAGGGGCAGGCGCAGACGGGAGTGAAGCACCTTTGAGCGGCCGACGGCAAGCTCGGATATTTCGGGTTTTTTGGAGCTTTTTCGATTTTCGGGAGAGATATCGACAGTGACAAGAGAAAGCATAGCCATCATCCTTTTTCTTGTCAGTATATTCCGTCCCATATATTTTATTCGCCCCACGCGCAGAGCGTGGGGCGAAGCTTATTTTTAATTCGTCTGTCCCCCGACGGCCTCAAGAGCCTTTTGGAGCTGAATATCCTGCTCGTCGGTCAGATAATAGAAATTATAGAAATCCTCATCGGACAGGGATATCTCCACGTCGGGTGTGATGCCTGTGCCGGCGAGGCTGACGCCTTTCGGCGTATAGTATTTCAGAACCGAAAGATTGACGGCCCCCTCGCTGAGAGGTATGAGGTTCTGGGCATAACCCTTGCCTATAGTCCTGTCTCCGACGACGGTGGCCACGCCGTATTCCTGCAATACCGCGGCGAAAAACTCGGCCGCGCTGATGGAATACTCATTGGTAATCACAGCCATGGGCAGTGTGATACAGCTCTCATCGGAACGGTACTCTGTCGTTTCTCCCTTGTTGTCACTCATGGTGATTATTGCGCCCTCGGGCAGAAGCAGGTCAAGCATATTGCTCATGACGTCGACATATCCGCCGCCGTTGAACCTGACGTCGAACACGAGACCCTTGGCCCCCTTGTTTATAAGGCCGCGGAGCTTTTCCTCAAACTCGGCGTCGACATTCCTGTCAAAGCCGTCTATCTGCATATAGCCGATATCCCCTATCATCCTGGCCTCGACGCCCGGATTGAAAACGGCGGAGCGTGTTATGTCAAAGGTCAAAAACTCACTGTCGCGGCGCACCTTGATGTTGACGGAGGTGCCCTCCTCGCCCCTGACGACGTCCACAAGGTCGGAATAATCCTCGAAATCGGAGGCCGCGCGGCCGTCGGCCTCGGTTATGACGTCAAAGGGCTGTATTCCGGCGTTTTGGGCCGGGGAGCCGGATATCACCTCGGTTATCATATATCCGCCGTTATATTCGGTGGATATGGTGACGCCGATGCCCACATAGCTGTTTTCGTTTGAAATGAGAAGCTGCTCATATTCCTCGGCCGTGTAATAGGCCGACCATCTGTCGCCCACTCCCTCGATAAAGCCGGCCAGTATGCCGTCCATGGCGCTTTCCATATCGTATTCGCCCACATAGTATCTGTCGACGACCGATATAAGCTCGTTGAGGCGCTTGTAGTCGACCTCGGTGCGCTGTGTGCTGTCCAGCTTGGCGCTGTAAAACTCGCCCACGCCCAGCACGCATATGTTGGCCGTTGTCACCATGACAAGAAACATCAGCATGACGGCCGTGGACAGGGGTATTTTTTTGTTTTTCATTGCCTATACCCTCTTATTTGTATGTGACATTGAAGCCCTTGAACTCGTCGATGGGGTTGACATACTTTCCGTTTCTTATAACCTCGAAATGCAGATGGGGGCCGGTGGAATAGCCCGTCGAGCCGACAAGGCCAATTATTGTGCCCTGGGTGACCGTCTGGCCCTTGGAAACCTTGAGCTTTGACATATGAGCGTAAAGGGTGGCCACTCCGCCGCCGTGGTCGATGACAACATAATTGCCGTAGGCCTTGTTATAGGTGGCCGTAGTGACGGTGCCGTTATTGGCGGCGTAGATGTTGGTGCCGCTGGTTGCCCTGAGGTCGACGCCGGTGTGGAGCTTATATACGCCGGTTATGGGGTGGGTCCTCATGCCGTATTTGCAGGTGACCACATTGTTGGCCGCCGGAAGGGGCCACATGAAGGTACCGCCCACATAGGTGGAACCGCTTTGGGCGGCCTGAGCCGCGATCTCCTTGCGGATGGCCTCGGCCAGCCTGTCCTCCTCCTCGGCTATTTCGGAATAGAGCTTTTTCGTCTCGGCCTCGGCCGATTCGACAGCCTTCATCTGGGTGTTTCTTTCGCTCATGCGTTTTTCAAGAGCCGCCTTGTTGGCCTCCATGTCGGATTTCATCCGGACGGCCTCGGCGCGGTCGGTTTCCAGCTCGACCTTTTTCTGAGCTATCTCCTCCTTTATGGCCTTGAGGGTCTCAAAGAGGTTTTTATCGTATTTGGAGATTTGGGAGACTATCTCGTAGCGGCTGAGAAAATCCGAAAAATCGTCGCTGGAAAGGAGTATCGAAAGATAGCTCATGGAGCCTTGCTCGTGCATCAGCCTGACGCGGCTTTTGAGCTTTTGATACTGCTCCTGCTCTTTCCTTTCGCCCTCGGCAAGCTCGGTTTCCTTTTGGGCTATCATGGAGTCGTATTCGGCTATAAGCTCCTGCTGAAGCTCTATCTCCCGTTCGGCCGCCGTTATCTCTTTGTCTATCTGCTCTATCTCGTTCAGAATGGAACTTTTTTTGCCCTTGAGCTTTTGCAGCTCCTCCTGGGCGGCCTTCTTCTTGCGGGTGACGTCGCTCAGCTCGTCCTTCAGCTTGTCGATACTGGTCGCGGCCGAAAGGGGCAGAGCCGAAAGGATTGTGCCGGCTATCATGACAAACGCCAGAATAGCCGCTATGACAGCCGATATGCGTTTGAGCCTTGTCTGTCTTTTTTCATACGCGCGTTGATTTGAGTTTTTTGCCATTTTACACCTTCAGGAACTTTCTTATCGTCATGACGCTGCCCAGCACGCCGATGATAACGGCCACGACGAGCATGAGGGGGAGCAGCATCGTCCAAACCTCTGAAAAGGCCACCATGGAAAAGAGGCCCGAGCCCTCAACAAGCTTTTCGGTTATATAGTCATATATCAGCCATTCTCCGAAAAAGGCGCAGCCGCCGGCCAGCAGGCCAAGGGTGACGCCCTCCACCACGAAGGGGGCGCGGATAAAGCCGTTGGTGGCGCCGACCATCTTCATGATGGATATTTCCTCTCGTCTGGCGAACATGGCCAGACGCACCGTATTTGATATGATAAAGACCGAAACGCCGCCCAGCATGGCCACGAGGGTATAGGAGACGGCGTTGACGATATTCTTCATCTTGACAAGCCTGTCGGAAAGCTCCTTCTCGCTGTTTGTCGAGGCGACGCCCGAGACCTTTTTGAGGCTCTCCACCGTCTCGTCGTGTTTCGAAACATCCTTCATGACGATGCGGTATTCGTCTCTGAGGGGGTTATCCTCCCTCAAATCCTCCATTATGTAGGCATCCTCCCCTATCTCCTCGAGATAGTTGTCAAAGGCCTGTTCCTTTGGTATAAAGGTGACGCTTTCGACGTTTTCTATCTGTGAAAAGGCCTCCTGCAGGGCCTGGGCCTGTTCCCTTGTATAGCTCTCGTCGACAAAAACGGCTATCTCGTTCTGGGAGGCCAGACCGTCTATCAAAAGGTCTATATTATAGGCCACAAGGGCAAAGGTGGAGATGATGAGCAGACAGGCCGTGATGACCGTCACGGCGGCAAAGCTCATCAGCCCATGGAGCCTTATGCCCGAAAGACCTTCTTTTATAAAATAGGCCAAATCATACCAGAATCTGTTGTATTTTTTCCTTCTCATCCAAATAATACCCACCGGTCCTGTCGCTTATAACCGTGCCGTGCTCGATGGCTATAACGCGTTTTGCGAGTTTGTTTACAAGTTCTCTTTCATGGGTGACCACCAAAACCGTGGTGCCCAATCCGTTTATCTTTTCCAGCAGAGACATAAGCTCTACCGAGCGCGCCGGGTCGAGGTTGCCCGTCGGCTCGTCGGCGATGATGACGTCGGGGTTGTTGACCAAAGCTCTGGCGATGGCCACCCTCTGCTTCTCGCCGCCCGATATCTGGTTTGGCAGCCTTCTTGTTTTGTTTTTAAGCCCCACCAGCTCCAGCACATAGGGCACGCGCTTTTTAATTATTCTGGGTGGCGCTCCGACAGCTCTCATGACAAAGGCGACGTTTTCATAGACCGTCTTGTTGTCTATCAGCCTGAAATCCTGATAGACGACGCCAATCGTGCGGCGCAGATAAGGTATGTCTTTATTCTTTATCTTGCCGATGTCGAAGCCGTTTATCAAAACCTTGCCGTCGGTGGGCCGAAGCTCGCCGGCGAGGAGCTTTATAAGGGTGGACTTCCCCGAGCCGGAGGGGCCGACGACAAAGGCGAACTCGCCGTCCTCTATCTTTAGGGAAATGCCGTTCAAGGCTCTTGTGCTGCCGTCATATATTTTGCAGACGTCCTGAAGCTCGATCATTGTATCAATATATCTCCCGTGATTTCAGATACTGCTTGACCATGAGGGCCGTTTTCAGCACGATGGCGTTGTCGAACTCTCGCAGGTCAAGTCCTGTAAGCTTTTTTATCTTCTCAAGGCGATAGACAAGGGTGTTCCTGTGGACAAAGAGCTTTCTTGAGGTTTCGGAGACATTGAGGTTGTTCTCGAAAAACTTCTGTATCGTGAAAAGGGTCTCCTCGTCAAGGGAGTCTATCGAGCCCTTTTTAAAGACCTCCGAAAGGAACATCTCGCAAAGAGGCGTCGGAAGCTGGTATATAAGCCTGCCGATGCCGAGATTTTCAAAGCTCATTATGGTGGCGTCGGAATTGAAAACCTGTCCGATATCGACGGCCATCTGAGCCTCCTTGAAAGAGCGCGCGATGTCCTTGAGCTGTCCGGCCACCGTGCCCATGCCGATGATGTGGGGCAGGCCGAGCTCCTCGCTCAGGCCGTTGTCGATTATCTTGCCGACGCGGGCGACCTCCTTGCTGTCGCCCACCTTCAGCTCCTTGACAAAGGCCACCTCATTTTCGCTGATGGTGATGGCAAAGTCCTTCTGCCTGTCGGGGAACAGCCTGTTTATCGTCTCGACAACCTGGGCGTCCTGCCTCTCGTTGAGCCTGATGAGATAGACCACCCTTTTGGCGTCGTTCTGGAACTGCATCTCTCTCGATTTGATATATATATCCCCTGTCAGGATATTTGAAAGGATGATGCGCTTTATAAAGGCCGCCTTGTCGTGCTTTTCGTCATACAGCGATTTGCTGTTGACGATGGCGACTGTAGTCAATGCGCAGACCGTCTCGGCCATCTCGCCGCGGTTGGCGCAGAAAACGGCGTATTCTATGCCGTTTTCATAGCCCTTGAGAAGCTGGAAATAATAGCCGCTCATCTCGCCCGACTCCCTGCCGCTGGCAAAAAAAGCAGGGGCGCTCTCCACCGTCTCTCCGATAAACTTTATATCTGTGCAGGAAATGATATTTCCGGGCTGATCGACAACGCCCACCATAAAGGGGACCTTGTCTTTGATCTCCAAAAGTATACTCTGAAATAATCTCGCTGCCATGCTCTTCTCATCCTTTGTTACTTTTATATAAATCTCAAACCGATATCATGTCTATTTTACATTATCTTTTCTCTTTTTTCAACAAGTTTTTAGGTTATTTTTTAGTTTTTCTGTTTAATACCGCTTTTTTCTTCCAAATATTTCTTTTCCTCCGCCGTGAGATACCGCCATCCTCCGGCCCCCAGAGCGTCGTCGAGGCGCAGTCCCCCGATGGAAAGGCGGCGAAGGGAAAGGACGGTCAGCCCTCTTTTTTCAAACATCCTTTTGACCTGGTGAAACTTGCCCTCTTTTATCGTGACAAGACATATTTCGCCCTCTCCCATTATCTCAAGGCGCGCCGGCATGGTCTTGAAATCGCCCAGCTCCATTCCGTCGGCAAAGGCCCTTATATCCTCCTCGTCGGCTCTGCCGTCGAGCCTGACCCTATAGACCTTGTCCATATGGTATCTCGGCGAGGTCAGGCGGTGGTTCAGCTCGCCGTTGTCGGTCAAAAGCAGCAGGCCCGTGGCGTCCTTATCGAGGCGGCCGACGATTCCCAGCTTTCTGCGCCTCAGGCCGTCGGGCAGAAGAGCCGTCACTGGCTCTCCTTCCCTGTCCTCGGTGGCCGAGAGATAGCCCTCGGGCTTATCCATCATTATATAGATATATTTTTCATATATGCCCCTTTGGCCGTCGAGAAAAATGACCTCGGTGGGGGATATTTTTCGCTCCGGGTCTGTGACGGTTTGGCCGTTCAGACTCACCCTGCCTCCCTTTACGGCCTTGGCCGCCTCCGAGCGCGACAGGCCGAAGGCCGCGGCCGTCAGCTTGTCAAGTCTTTCGTTTTTAGCCATATCATTTCCCCTCGACGGTGACAACGGTTATCTCCGGCCTTGAAAAAAGGCGCAGAGGGGCCAGAGACATCCCATAGCCGCGGTTGACGTATACAAGTCCGCCGTCAGGCTTTTCATAAAGGCCCTTGTAATATTTTTCGGCTCCCTTGGGCAGTATCCTGTCCAGCAGGAAAGGTATATATATCTGTCCCCCGTGGGAATGGCCCGAGAGCTGAAGCTCGACGCCCGTCACGCCGTCGGCCACGTCGGGCTCGTGGGCCAGCAGTATGTCAAAGCCGTCGCCCGGCGCCCCTATATCGGGCGTGAAATAAAGGCTTTCGGCGCAGCCATGCACGGTTATTCCGTTTTTCAAAACCACTCTGTCGTTTTCCAGAAGGGTGAAGCCGCAGGACGATATAAGCTCGGGATATATCCACTGGGCGCCGCCGCCGACGTCGTGGTTGCCCCTGACGGCTATCTTGTCGTCCGCCTCGATACCCGAAAGTATTTTTATACAGGTCTCCGCGTCGCCGCCGTATTTCGAATAATCGTCGAAAAGATCGCCGAGGAAAAAGACGCCGTCAGGCTCCTCCCCGTTAATAAGCTCCACAAGCTTTTCAAGCTCCTTTTCATCCTTGCCCATGCCTATATGAACGTCGCCGAAGGCGGCTATCTTATATCGGCCCTCAAGGCCGTCGGCGCCGACCGTCAGGTGGGATACCTCTATCCAATTCGGCTCTATATATCTCATATAGACCAGTGCAAGCGCCGCCAAAGCGGCAAGGGAGAAAAGAAGCCTCAAGAGCCTTTTTATGATTTTGAAAAGCTTCATGACTCTATCTCCCCGATAACGGCTCGCCAAAGCTCCTCTATCCTTTCGTTGTTCCCCCTCAGATAAAGATAGCCGAAAAGGGTCTCGAGGGCGGTGGCATAGGCATAGGCCTCAAGCCCGGCGTGCTTTGGCACGGTTTTCGGCTTGGCGTTGCGGCCTCTTGTAAAGACGGCCGCCTCTTTTTCGTCCAGCATGGGAATTACGGCAAGCGCCCCTTTGCGCTGGGCCTCGGCGCTGACGAGGGATATCGTCTCAATATGTGTGCGTCTGACGGGATAGACGCCTTTTTTAATCACATGACCGCGAGCAAGCAGCTCATAAACGCAGTCTCCGATATGAGCAAGGGTCAGCGTGGGGTATTTTTTGACCTGCTCTTCTGTCATGTTTTCTCTGAAAAGCTCCAATTTTATCACCCTGAAAAATTTGAATGAAATAATTATAGCAAAATCTGTTGTTTTTGGCAAACCTGTGGTATAATTATAAAAACGCAATTAAAAAAAGAAATGATACAGGAGGTTTAATATGGCAGTAACCGTTATCAACAAGGAGACGTTTGAAACCACAATCCAGAGCGACAAGCTTGTACTGGTGGACTTTTTCGCCACATGGTGCGGCCCCTGCAAAATGCTCGGCCCCGTGCTGGAGGAGATTTCCGAAGAGCTTCCGGATGACAGAATGATAGCCAAGCTGGACATCGACCAGAATGTCGATATCGCCAGAAAATACGGCGTCATGAGCGTGCCCACCATGATAGTTTTCAAAAAGGGCAAGGCTCTGGCAAAAATGGTCGGCCTGCACCCCAAAGAGGATGTTATCGAGCTTTTTGAGGCCGCGGCCAAACTCTAATTGCCTTGGGGTTCGGGGCGTCTTGGACGCCCCTCCCCGGAAGTCCGGCAAAATCAATTAAATTAAAAGGCTCCCCGAAAAATCAAAGATTTTTGTGGGAAACAAAAATAAGGACGGCTTATCAAAAGCCGTCCTTTATTTTTATATTATGTTACTGAGCGGAGTTGCACTTGGAAGCCAACTGGCTTTTTTTCCTTGCAGCCGTATTTTTATGGAGAATACCATTCGCGGCAGCCTTGTCTATAGCCTTAACGGTGGCCTTAAAAGCTTCCGTCACGCCTTCTTTAGCCTCGACAGCAGCGTCAAACTTCTTCAGCTGAGTCCTGAGAGCCGATTTAGCGGCGCGGTTTTTCTCGTTCTGCAGCTTGCTGACCAAAACGCGCTTCTTGGCAGACTTTATATTAGGCATTTCACAACCTCCTTCAGACAAATTTACAGCAGATATATTCTATCATTCATTTATGAGAAAAGCAAGTGTTTTTTTACTCAAGAGCAATTATTTTTTTCTCCATTCAAAATACAGTTTTTTCATACTTTTCAGTTATTGACCTCATGCTCCAACAACCATCTGAGAATATCCTCATAACCGCCGTCGCCCGATGCGGCAGACAGTATGATATCGGATAACTCCTTTTGGCGGTATTCCAGTTCCACCCCGTTAAGAGCAAGAAATGTGAGCATGGCATGAACGCCGATGCGCTTGTTGCCGTCGACAAAGGGATGGTTTTGTATGAGGCCATAGGCCAGCCTCGACGCCTTTTGCTGAAGCTACGGATACATTTCAGATCCGTCAAAGCTCTGAAATGGGGCGGCAAGGGCCGCGTCAAGCAATCCCTCATCACGCAGGTCGGCGATTCCTCCGGTTTCTTCTGTCAGATGCTTGTGCAGCATAATAATATGACCTTTGGTCAATATTTTCATTTGGCAAGCTCCTCATATGCCTCGCGGTTTTTGGCGATAAGGCGTTTGGAAACAGCCATAACGTCCTCGTCTGCGGCATCCTGAAGCTTTTCCGCCTTGCTAAAATCTATCACGAGATATCGAGGCGAATTGTTTTTCAATATCACAACCGAGCCGCGCTCGTCCACAAGTCTGGCCACCTTTGAAAAATTGCGGTTGGCCTCTGTAAGAGAGACAAGATTATTTGTGTTTATCATCATTGCGGATCACTCCTTATGTATTTATTATATATCATTAGTAGGATAAATGCAACCTATATTTTCGTGGTTTTACCAAGCATAATTTTCAAGATAGGGGAGAAAATTTTATAAAACACCTGAAAAGGGGGGCTTTCGGACTTGAAAAATATAAGGACAGACATGGCCGACGAGTTGCACGACGCCCTGACAAAAGAGGGCCTGCGCTCGATTGACGGTCTTGACTGCCGCATCAGTCAAGAGGGGCAGATAAAGATAACCGAGGTTGTTATCTCCTCTCCCGAGGCCTCCCGTGCCATGGGCAAGGACGAGGGACAGTATATCACCCTCGACCTGAGCCGAAAGTGGCAAAGCGACGACGACCTTGTCCTTGAGATGGCCCATAAGCTGGCCCGAAAGCTGGAGCCTCTTCTGCCGAAAGAGGGCGGCGTGCTTACGGTGGGGCTTGGCAACCGCTTTATAACGGCCGATTCCCTCGGCCCACGCGCCTGTGAAAAGATAATCGTCACGCGCCACCTCAAAGCCCATATGCCCGATATTTTCTCACCTCTGCGAGAGGTCAGCTGTATCTCCCCCGGTGTCATGGGTCAGACGGGAATGGAGGCGGCCGAGCTTGTGGAGGCGGCCTGCCGACTGACAAAGCCCTCGGCCGTCATCGCCGTCGACGCTCTGGCGGCGGCCGGGCTGGAGCGTCTGGGCAACAGCTTTCAGCTTTCCACCTGCGGCATAACGCCGGGCGAGGGAGCCGGAAACGGCAGGTTTTCCCTGAACGAAGGCTCTCTCGGCGTGCCCGTCATATCCATAGGGGTGCCCACGGTGGCCGACGCCCGTGTAATAAACGAAGAAATCCCCTTCGAGGGCTTTCTCATATCCCCCGGCGACATCGACCTGCTGATCGCAAAAAGCGCAAAAGCCGTGGGATACGCCGTCAATCTCGCCTTACAGGGGGATATGCCCGTCAGCCAGATGGAGCAGATGCTGGCCTGAGTCATATTCTCGGCCGTCTCCTCATAAATATTGGCAGATAGCTTTTAAGGAGACAACCATGTACCGTGAAAAGAAAAAGAAAGGACGCCAATCCTCCATGGGACGGTACGCGCTCATGCCGAGGGTGGCGGCAGTATTGTTTATTATAACGGCCGTCATAATAAAGACAGGCCTGGCAGACAAGCCGCAGGCGGCCATGGCGGAGTATTTCGGCCGTCTGCCGAAGGCATTCGCCGCCTTCAGCTCGGTCATGAAAAACGGAGAAGAGGAGGAATCTCCCACCCTTCTCGCGGACGACGGGGCCGAGGCCTGTCAGCTCTCATACGAGAGTGCCGAGCCGTCATTTTTCACTCCCTCCGCTCCTCAGGAGGCAAAGGAGGTCACCATCGACGGCTCGTCGGGAGGATATTCGGGCAGCGGCACGGTCTATGTCAAAAACGAGACCGATTATGAGATAGACATCGCCGCCCTGCTGGCCGAAAAAAGCAAGGTCAAGCTGTCGGGCGACAAGGTGCAGGTGCTTATAATGCACACCCACGGCACCGAGGCCTATACCCCGACCGCCGAGAACTATTACACCCCCACCGACACCGACCGCACAACCGACAAAAACTACAACGTCCTGCGCGTGGGACAAAGGATAACCGACATTCTCAACGCCAGGGGCATAAAGACAGTCCACTCGGAGACACTCAACGACAGTCCGGCCTATTCAGGCTCCTACACGCGCGCCCTTTCGGACATATCGGCCTACATAAAGGAGAACCCGTCGATAAAGCTTGTCATCGATGTCCACCGCGACGCCATGGTGGCCTCCAACGGGACCAAATACAAGACGGTGGCCAATATTCAGGGCCAGCAGGCGGCCCAGCTCATGCTGGTCTGCGGCACCGACGCCGGAGGTCTTGTCCACGACGGCTGGCGCGACAACCTGTCTTTCCAGCTCAAGCTTCAGGACAGGCTGAACACCAATTACCCCGGCATAATGCGTCCCGTCAACATCCGCGCCGCCCGCTTCAACCAGCACGTGACGACAGGCAGTATGCTGGTGGAGGTGGGCACCTCGGGCAACACCCTTGAAGAGGCCCTTATATCGGCCGACATATTCGCCAACCAACTGGCCGATATGCTGCTTTCATGATTTATTTTTGACAATTTCCTCTTTTTATTGTAGACTTAAATAAAGGAGGGAGTTTAAATGAAGCTAAATGGCAGAATGTATGATGCGGTACTACGAGTAGTTTTTGTTTTGGCTTACGCCTTTCCTTATGCCTTTTTCGTCCTCTACGGCTACTGCGAAAGGGGGCGTATAAGGTATTTTTTCCTCATGGCCGCTACAATGGCCTTTCTTGCCCTCGCTTCATGGTGGACAAAGCATCGCCTTGTCGCCGGAGGGAGCCTGATATTGACGACGGCCTCCTCCCTTGTTTTTACCGCCGACCACGCCGCCGATTGGTCAAAAATCACAGCCCCTTTAAATGTTTTTGTTGTGTTTGCATTGGTCATTTTCGCGGCAATTTTAATACACGCCGCCATGTGGCTGTGGTTAGATAAAAAATACGGCAAACGTGAATAAAAAAAGCCTCTCTTCGGAGAGGCTTTTTTATTGACAAAAGGCACCCGAAAACCGTATACTGGTATATAGGGCAAAGCGCCCAAAACCAGAAAACAGCGAGGTGAAAACTATGGACGCCGGAGGCAGTAGCGGTGCGAACCCGGGAGGACGAAGTAGGATGTTCGGGACAGCCGTCCCTTCGCGCGGCCACGGTTTGCCCCTTTAATCCCCTCCCCTTTTTTGCATCCTATTCCTTTTGGCGCCGCCCCGAGCGGCGCTCCGCCGGAGGCTCATCCGGCACGGCCTTTAACGGGAGGCCGACGAAAAAACCGAAAGGAACCCATTAGGTTTAATGGGAAAGGAGGAGATAATTTTGGATATCAATGTCACAGAGAAAGCCTTGGAACTCGTTTCCAAAAAAAAGTTTCAGGAGCTGAAAACCCTTTTTTCAATGCTCAACCCGACCGACGTGGCCCAGATATTTGAGGAAATACCCTATGAGGGGGACACGCTGCCCATCCTCTTCCGCATACTGCCGAAGGAGATGGCCTCGGACGTCTTTATCGAGATGGACAACGACTGCCAGGCGGCCCTTATCAAGGCCTTTACCGACAAGGAGCTGAAGGACGTCCTTGACGAGCTTTTCGTCGACGACGCCGTCGACCTTATCGAGGAGATGCCGGCAGGAGTCGTCAAGCGCATACTGCGCAACACCGACCCCGAGACGAGGCGCGTGATCAACCAGATTCTCCAATACCCCGACGATTCGGCCGGAAGTATCATGACGACCGAATACGTCCGCCTCGAAAAGGAGATGACCGTCGAGCAGGCTTTCGCCCGTATAAAGCTGACGGGAGCCGACAAGGAAACTATTTATACCTGCTTTGTCACCGACGAGCGCCGCCTGCTGCTCGGGCTTATCACCGTGCGTCAGCTTCTGCTGGCCGAGCGCACGGAAATACTCGGCGACATAATGGAGACAAACATAATATCGGTCGACACCTTTGAGGACAAGGAGGCTGCCGCCCAGATACTCAGCAAATACGACTTTTCCGTCGTACCTGTCGTCGACAAGGAAAAAAGACTTGTGGGCATCATAACCTTTGACGACGCCCTTGACGTCATGGAGGAAGAGGCCACCGAGGATATCGCCAAGATGTCGGCCGTCACGCCGACCGACAAGCCCTATCTCAAAACAGGGGTTTTCGAGACATGGAAGTCACGTGTACCGTGGCTGCTGCTGCTGATGATATCGGCCACCTTCACAGGACTGATAATAACCTCCTTTGAATCGGCGCTGGCCTCATATGTCATTCTGACGGCATATATACCCATGCTGATGGATACGGGCGGCAACTCGGGCAGTCAGGCCTCGGTCACGATAATACGCGCCCTGTCCCTGGGAGACGTGGAGTTTTCCGACCTGCCGCGCATAATCTGGAAGGAAATAAGGGTGGCCGTCCTCTGCGGCGGCACGCTGGCCGTGGCCAACTTCGCCAAGCTTATGCTTTTTGACCAGATAGGCATGGCCGTTTCCCTCGTCGTCTGCGGCACCATGCTGGTCACGGTTATCGTCGCAAAGTTTGTCGGCTGCACCCTGCCCCTGCTGGCAAACAAGATAGGCTTTGACCCCACCGTCATGGCCAGCCCCTTTATAACGACGATTGTCGACGCCATTTCCCTTTTCATCTATTTCACAATTGCGACAAGCGTTTTGGGATTATAAGCAAAGCATTATAAAAGCCCCCGCGCCGAACGGCGCGGGGGCTTTATTCAGATTGTAAATAACTTATTTATTCCTCAGATACTCGTCGATGGAAGCGGCGGCCTTCTTGCCGGCGCCCATGGCGAGGATAACCGTGGCGGCGCCTGTGGAAGCGTCGCCGCCGGCGAACACGCCCTCACGGGATGTGCCGCCGTTCTCAGCCGTGACTATGCAGCCCTTCTGGTTGACGTCCAGACCGGGAGTTGTCGAGCGGATGAGGGGGTTGGGTGATGTGCCCAGAGCCGGAATGACGGTATCGACTTCCATCTCAAAGTCGCTGCCCTCGACGGGAACGGGACGGCGGCGGCCCGAAGCGTCGGGCTCACCAAGCTGCATCTCGATGCAGTGCATCTTGAGGACCGTGCCGTTCTTGGGATCGCGCCTGTCGTCGGGATTGTTATAGCCGATTATCTCGACGGGGGCTGTCAGGAACTTGAAGATGATGCCCTCCTCCATGGCGTGGTGGACTTCTTCCTTACGGGCGGGAAGTTCGGCCTCGCCGCGGCGGTAGACGATGTAGACGTTCTCGGCGCCCATTCTCTTGGCGCAGCGAGCGGCGTCCATGGCGACGTTGCCGCCGCCGATAACGGCCACGTTCTTGGAGTGCATGAGAGGCGTCTCGCAGTTCTCATCGCCCTTGAAGGCCTTCATCAGGTTGATACGGGTCAGATACTCGTTGGCCGAGAAAACGCCGACAAGGCTCTCGCCGGGGATTCTGGCAAACATGGGAAGACCGGCGCCCGAGCCGATAAATACGGCCTCGAAGCCCTCTTCCTCAAACAGCTCGTCGACTGTCAGAGTCTTGCCGATGACCATGTTGGTCTCTATCTTGACGCCCATCTTCTGGAGGTTCTCGACCTCCTTGTTGACTATCTCCTTGGGCAGTCTGAACTCGGGGATGCCGTAGGACAGAACGCCGCCGGCCACGTGCAGGGCCTCGAATACGGTGACGTCATGACCCTTTCTGGCCAGCTCGCCGGCGCAGGTCAGGCCGGCCGGGCCGGAACCGATGACGGCCACCTTCTTGCCTGTCTTGGCGGCTGTATCCACATTGGAAATGCCGTTCTCTCTGGCCCAGTCGGCGACAAATCTCTCAAGACGGCCGATGGCGACAGGCTCGCCCTTGATGCCTCTGATGCACTTGCTCTCGCACTGTGTCTCCTGGGGGCAGACGCGGCCGGAGACGGCGGGCAGGGCGTTGGCGTTGCTGAGAATCTTATATGCTCCGGCCAAATCGTCCTCTCTTATCTTGGCGATAAAATCGGGAATGGGAACAGATACGGGGCAGCCCTGTACACAGGCGGGATTTTTGCAGTTGAGGCAACGCTCGGCCTCTTCCTTGGCCTGCTCGGCTGTGTAGCCCTGAGCAACTTCGAGGAAGTTGGCGTTTCTGACATTGGGCTCCTGCTCGGCCATTTTGACCTTGGTCAATGACATATTAGGCATTTGTCTTACCTCTCAATCTGCAGATATGCTCTTCTTTCTTCTTGTTCTCGAACTCTTTATATGTGTTGTTTCTGGCGATGCACTCGTCAAAGTCGACAAGATGGCCGTCAAAGTCGGGGCCGTCGACACAGGCGAACTTTGTCTCGCCGCCGACCGTGACGCGGCAGCAGCCGCACATACCCGTGCCGTCGACCATGATGGGGTTCATGGAGATGGTTGTGGGGATGCCGGCCTCCTTGGTGTAAACGCAGATGAACTTCATCATCATCAGGGGGCCGATGGCAACGACATGGTCGAACTTCTTGCCCTCGGATACCAGCTTCTTGAGCATATCGAGGCCGAAGCCGTGGAAGCCGTAGTCGCCGATATCGGTACACATATGCAGGTTGGTGCAGGCGGCCTTCATCTCATCCTCAAGGATGATGAGGTCTTTATTGCGGAAGCCGGCGATAAGGTCGACCTCGGCGCCCGACTCGTGCAGAGCCTTGGCGATGGGATAGGCGATGGCGCATCCGGCGCCGCCGCCGACAACGGCGACCTTCTTGCCCATAGCGGCGATGTCCGTAGGCACGCCCAGGGGGCCGACGAAATCGTGGAGGCACTCGCCCTCGTTCAGCTCGTCAAGAGCCATTGTGGAGGCGCCCACCTTCTGGAAGATGATGCTGACTGTGCCCTTTTCCTTGTCGGTGCCGGCAATGGTCAGAGGCACCCTCTCGCCGTCGGCGTTCACTCTGAAGATGATAAACTGTCCGGCCTTGGCCTTCTTGGCCACAAGGGGGGCATAGATATCCATCATGGTGATGTCGGGCTTGAGAGGTTTCTTCTTAACAATCTGGTACTTTTCCATCTTGTACTCTCCTTAATTTATTGTGTAATAACGGTTTTCACACACACTAATATCGTATCTCCAAAGGCCGGTTTTGTCAACATAAAAAAGGGTATTTTTTAACGATTTTTGTTGCTTCTTTTATATTTTCTTTCCTGTTTATGAAAAAAGAACCTCCCTTACGGGAGGTTCTCAGACAAAGCGGTTTTATTTTTTTGCGGCGGCGTACTTTTTGGCCCTCATCTGGTTATTGAGGATGGCCTTTCTTATCCTCAGGCTCTTGGGAGTGACCTCGATAAGCTCGTCGTCGGCGATGAACTCGATGCAGGCCTCAAGGCTCATCTGCCTGGGGGGCACAAGCCTCATGGCGTCGTCGCTGCCCGAGGCGCGCATATTGGTGACGTGCTTCTTTTTGCAGACGTTGACGTTTATGTCCTCGGCCTTGGGCGACTGGCCGACTATCATGCCCTCATAGACCTTGGTGCCGGGGGTGATGAAGAGGGCGCCCCTGTCCTGGGCGTTGAAAAGGCCGTATGTAACGGCTTCACCCGTCTCGAAGGCCACGAGAGAGCCGGTCGTTCTTGTCATGATATCCCCCTTATAGGGCACATAACCGCCGAAGACGGTGCTCATGATGCCCTCGCCGCGCGTGTCGGTCAGGAACTCGTTCCTGTAGCCGAAAAGGCCTCTCGAGGGGACGTTGTATTCCAGCCTCATTCTCGTGTCGCCCTGGGGGTTCATCTGCACCAGCTCGCCCTTGCGCGAGCCGAGCTTTTCCATTACGGCGCCAACATAATCGTTGGGAACGTCGCAGACCACAAGCTCGACAGGCTCTGTCCTGACGCCGTTTTCTTCCTTGAAGAGGACGCGCGGCGCGCCGACCGAGAACTCATAGCCCTCCCTTCGCATGGTCTCGATGAGAATGGAAAGGTGCATCTCGCCGCGCCCGGCCACCTTGAAGCTCTCGGTGGAGTCGGTCTCGGTGACCCTGAGGGAGACGTCCTTGAGCAGCTCTCTCATAAGCCTCTCGCGCAGGTGACGGGAGGTGACGAACTTTCCCTCGGTACCGGCAAAGGGGCTGTCGTTGACCGAAAAGGTCATCTCGACGGTCGGCTCGGATATTTTGACAAAGGAAAGAGGCTCGACGCTTTCGGGAGCGCAAATCGTGTCGCCGATGGTGATATCGGATATGCCCGAAAGGGCCACTATCTCGCCGGCCTTGGCCTCGTCTATCGGCACGCGGTCGAGGCCCTCGATGCCGTAAAGGTTGACGGCCTTTGATTTATAAGGCTCGTGACTTCCGTGATAATGGCAGACGATGACGTCCTGATTCTTTTTCAGCGTGCCGCGCTCTATCCTGCCGATGCAGATGCGGCCCACATAGTCGTTATAGTCGATGGAGGAGACAAGCATCTGGGTGGGGCCGTCCATCTCGGCCTCGGGGCAGTCGATATGCTCCAGAATGGCGTCGAAAAGGGGCGTCAAATCGCTTCCCATACTTTCGGGAGAAAGGGAGGCGGTGCCGTCCCTGCCCGAGCAGAAGAGGACGGGAGAATTGAGCTGCTCGTCGTTGGCGTCGAGGCTGATAAGCAGCTCCAGAACCTCGTCGATGACCTCGTTTATCCTGGCGTCAGGGCGGTCTATCTTATTGATGACGACAACCACCTTGTGACCAAGCGAAAGGGCCTTTTGAAGCACGAAACGGGTCTGGGGCATGGGGCCTTCGGCGGCGTCGACAAGGAGCAGAACGCCGTCGACCATCTTGAGCACGCGCTCGACCTCGCCGCCGAAATCGGCGTGGCCCGGGGTGTCGATGATGTTTATTTTGACCCCCTTATAGTGTACCGACGTGTTTTTGGCCAGTATGGTTATGCCGCGCTCTCTTTCAAGGTCGTTGCTGTCCATGACCCTTTCGGCCACGGCCTGATTCTCACGGAAGGTGCCGCTCTGCTTGAGCATCTGGTCGACAAGGGTTGTTTTGCCATGGTCGACATGGGCGACGATGGCGATATTCCTGAGGTCTTCTCTGCGCATATATCAATTCCCCTTATAAAAGAAAATTATTTCAATAGAACTGATATATTATAGCACACACTTATTTGCCGCGCAAGGACAAACCGTTATTTTTTCTTCTCGTGGGAGGCGGCAAAGAGCGAAGCCCCAAGGGGCACCAGCACACACATGACGCCGAGGGGATAATAGGCGTTTTCAGCCCACAGCGCGGCCCCTTTGGCCGTGCCGAGAAAGCGCATACCCAGCAGAAAGGCGGCGGCGGCCGTGACGCAGGCGCCGAGATTTATTTTTATCTTCTCATTGACGGCGTGGAGGCACCGTCCGCCGAAATCCATCAGCACGCCGAGCTTGACTATCCTGCCGAGAATAAGTCCGCAGACGAGAACCTCCTCGATGTGCAGCCCGTAGGAGCCGAGCCTCTTGACTCCGGCCACGGTATAGGAGGGGAAGGTCAAGTGGGAGGCTATCTCATAGCCGATGGCCAATATCATCTTGACCTGCTCGGCCGACAGGAGCAGCGCCGCCGCGGCCGCCGCCAGCCATGCCCCCTTTTCGATATCCTTCCTCTCGGCTCTGCCGCTAAGCCAGGCTATGACTATAAAGCCCTGAGAAAAGGGGACGATGAACTGCTTCCACAGGCCGACGGCCATGGGCCTGATATCGCCGTCAAATATGGGCAGCAGCCTGCCGGGGTCGCCTATGGCGACGGCTGTCAGGAAAAAGACGGCCAGACAGGCCGCCATGCCGAAAAAGGCCATGTCGATATACCTGAAAAAGCCCAGCCCCCGACGGCAGCACAGCCACAGCGCCGTCGCCGCCACGCCGGAGGCTATCAGCAAAAGGTTCATGTCGAAATCGTTGTTTATATTGACAAAATAGTATACGCGGCCGAGAATGCCGCCGGCCATGACGGCGGTAAGCAGAAAATAAAGGGGGCAGACAAGCTTTTTGGCTTTGCCCGGCTCCTTGGCGCACAGCCAGGCGCACAGGCGGTAAAAGGGCAGGGCCAGCAGGGCCGCCACGGGATATACGGCCAGAGTATACCTGCCGCCGGGAAAATAGTTGAAGTTCAGAATATCGGCCGTCATAAAGATGAACATGACGACAAAGCACCTGTAAACTCCTATTTTTTTCATCTTTTTTCCTCCTGGGGCGCGCCGTCCACCTCGGCCTCGACCGACACCCTGACCTGACTCTCGGCATAAAGGCGAGGCCAATCGTCCTCTATTTCCCTCCAAAGGCCGTTTTGGCCGCGGTATAAAAGACGGCCGAAGCCGGCGGCGTCGCTCCCGGCCTCCTTGAGGGCGGCCATCATATTCAGCACATCCTCCGTCAGCCTGTCCTCAAGGGCCTTTTCGGCCTTTTCGATGCCGGAGGGCCTGTCCTCGGAGCGGAAATGGGCCTTTATTTTTATGTCCAATACGGCGCGGCCGTTTTCGACGGTGACCTTTCTGTCGGTTTTATTCTGATTAAGCTTGAAGGAGCAGGGCACGCCGTCCACCTCGACGCTCATATTGCCCGAGCGGACTATTCCCTTGGTCATGAGAAAGGCCGGCGTGAGCTGTCCGTTGAGAATTCCCACGGGCTTGAAACCTCTGAAAAAAACTATGCCCTCGGTCTCCTCCTCGGTCACAAGGGGCAAAAAGGCGTCGGCGCCGGGAGAATAGACGTCATAAATGAGGTCGGCCAGCATGACCTCGGTCGTCGTGACCGTGTTGGCCCCCTTTGACAGGGAACGGACGAGCCTTTGGCTCTCATAGTCCTCGTCGCTGAAAAAGCCCCCGGCCTCCCCATTGGCCACGGCCACATAGGTGCTGAGCCTGAAATTGTGCTCGTTTATAACATATTCCAACAGGTTTTCAAGGCTCTGCTCGGCCGCGTCCATGGAGATGAGCAGCAGCACGCTGTGCCTGAGATAGGGGTAGCGTCCGCCCTTTTTTCTTATATCCGACAGACAGAGGGTGAGCGTTTCCCCCTCTCCCCTTTCGACCTTGGGCTTTGTGACCTTAGTGCCGTCGGAGGACTCGCCGCTTCCCTCGATAGTGACGGCATAGCCGCTTTCTCCCCTGTCGACGCCGATGGCCGTGGCGATGGTGAAAAGCTGAAGCTCGCGAGCGCCGCACCCCTCAATGCCGAGGCAGAAGGCCAGACAGACGGCCAGCGCCGCCGGAGCCTTTAATCCTTTTCCCGAGATACGAATCTCCCCCTTTTTTTCATAAACTTAAAGGGTGCGCGGAATATGCTGTCCTCGTGGCTTCCCTGAGCCACGGCCGGCATACCCGTCAGATAATCTATGCCGAAGCTCTTTTTATCGGCCAGCAGGCCGAGGATGACCGACACGCCAAGCACATACCCCCACAGGCCCCCCAGAGAGGCGAAAGCGATAAGAAGCAGACGCAGAATGATTATCTGGTTTTTGAGGTTGTTTATTATCAGCCCCGTGACGCCCGAAAGGGCCACCACTATGACCATGGCCGGGGAGACTATATTGGCCTCGACTGCCGACTGTCCCAGCACCAGAGCGCCGACAATCGAAAGGGTCTGGCCTATGCTCGACGGCGTTCTGAGGCCGGCTTCACGCAAAAGGTCAAAGGACAGCATGAGGATTATTGCCTCCGAAACGGCCGAAAAAGGCGTCTGGGCCTGAGCCTGTACAATGCTGAGTATCATTCCCACCGAAAGGGTGCCGGGGTGATAGTTAAGGATGGCGATATATATGGGCACAAGGGATATGGCGATAAAAAATCCGGCCATGCGGAGAAAGCGCGAGAAAAAAGCGTGGTGGTACGAGACGTAATAGTCCTCGGGGCTTTGGAAGTTCTCAAGAAAAATATAGGGCGCCGTCAAGACCTCGGGCGTGCCGTCGACTATCACTATCACCCTGCCCTCCAACAGCTTGGCGGCCGCCGCGTCGGGGCGCGCCGTGGCTCCCGCTCGCTGGAAGAGAGAAAAGGGAGTGGGGTTCATCAGCTCGTCTATATAGCTGGAGCTGAAAACGCCGTCCATTTCAATGCCATCTATTCCCTGTCTGACCCTTTCCAGCACGTTCATATCCACGGCGTCCTCAAGATAGCATATACAGCAGGCCGTGCCGCTTTTCTGCCCGACGGTTTTCATTTCCAGCTTGAGCTTATTTGTCCTGAGCCTGCGCTTGAGCATGGAAATATTCATCATCATCGGCTCGACAAAGCCCTCCTTGGGGCCTTTGGCCACCTTTTCGTCCTCCGGCTCGGATATGGCGCGGTAGGGGAAGTTTTTGCAGCCGATTATAAGGCAGCCCCCCTGACCCTCGGCAAAGAGCAGCGCGTCGCCGTAGGTCACAGACGCTATCATTTTTTCGGTTTCGTCGGTCCATGTTACCTCGGGCAGACCCAAGGCCACAAGGGCGATATAGTCGAGGGTTCCGCCCTGAGGCAGCTGTCCCTCGTATTCGGTGATCGGCCTGACGACGCCGTCCATCAAAAGCTGTGAGGACGCCATGCCGTCGCTGAAATAGAGGCGGCAGCGCAGGCCCCCGGCGCGGTTTTCAAAGTTCCTTATCTTCAGCGTCGGGTCGTCCGAAAGGAGGTTGTCCATTATCTTTATGTTCTGTTCAAAATCCATATCCAGCTTCAAAGCTTTTCATCACCTTTTTTATTGGTTCTTCCGCTCTTATTCTTGCCTGTTTATCCGAAAGAATACAAAAAAGGCGGCCTCCTTTCGGAAGCCGCCTTTAAAAATATTTTTATCTGAGAGAGGGATAAACGCCCTCGTCATGAAGCCTTTTGAGGGCCTTTGAAACGCCCTCCTTATCCTCGCGGTATGTGACGCCGTACCAGCGCGAGGTCGTCGGAAGCACCTCGACCTGAGCCTTGTCGGCCTTTATCAGCCCGTCGACAAAGGTGGGGAGATAAAACTCGCCCTTGAGTTTTCTCTCTCCCTCGAGGGTCGACAGAAAAGCCTCAAAGGCCTTTCCCATGTCGTCAAAAACCGAGCTGTCAAGCCCCCAGACATTCATGGAGGCCAAACTGCCGTCGGCTATCGGGAAGCTTTGGCCCCCCTCCTCGTATGTAATAACTCCGCCGCGGCGCGCGATGGCCGTGCGCTCGGTGACCGAAAGGAGCTTGCCGTCGCTGACGTCGCATATGCCCCTTGAAACCGAGCCGTTTTCGGTCAGGGTGTTCTCCAGCGGAAAACCCACCATGCACATATGTCCGTCGCCGACATTATTTTTAAGAAAGTTTCCGAGGCGGACATAGGCGTCCCTGCCGTAAAAATCGTCGGCGTTTATGACGCCGAAGGGGCCGTCTATCTCATTTTTCGCGCACCAGACGGCGTGGCCCGTGCCCCATGGCTTGACCCTGCCCTCGGGACAGGTAAAGCCTTTCGGAAGCATATTGACGTCCTGTAGGGCGTAGCCGACCTCCATTATCTTTTCGGCCCTGCGGCCGATGACCTCTTTAAATGTCTCAAGCAGCTCGGGCTTGACGACAAAAACCACCCTGTCAAAGCCGGCCAATCGGGCGTCATAAAGGGAATAGTCGATTATAATCTCCCCGTCAGGCCCCAGAGGCTCAATCTGCTTGAGGCCGCCGAAGCGGCTGCCCATTCCGGCCGCCAAAACGAGAAGGGTCGTATTTTTCATATATTTATCCTCCCACTGTGCGTCTCTGTTTTTTCAGTATACACTGGTGGGAGAAAAATATCAACCTGCTTCTTTCAGCCCGTGCATAAAGCCGTCCAGCCTGAGGGTGTAGACGTTGCCGCCGACCACCCGACCCTTGCACACGAGAACGTCGCACAGAACCTCCTCGTCACAGCCGGGATAGCCGCTGAGGCTGTATGTGTAAAGTGTGGCGCGGCTGCCCTTGTAGCCGCTGAGGTCAAAGCCGCACTCCTTCTGGATTTCGTTGTAGTTTTCATAGACCTCGTCAAACTCACGGGGTATGACCACCTCTTTGTTTGTCGCCTCCCCCGTCGTCTCATAGCCCAGAGACTCGATATATGTTTTTACCTCCTCCGCGTTCTCGGCCCTTATGCCGCCCGAAAAGGCCGCTCGCTCTTCACTGCCGGGCGAGGCCAGAATTATGGCGGCAATGATAACGGCGATGGCGCACAGAATGGCCACGGCCTTCTTTTTGGAAAACTTTGCCGTATAGATTATCATGACATTACCCTCTTTTACATTCGATTTGATAGATACTATGAGGCGGCCGGCAATAATATGTATAAAAACAAAAAGCCGCGGCTCATGCCGCGGCTTTCGATAAATCTATGTATTTATATATTTGTGACAAAGGTCAGCGCGCCCGAAAGGCCGAGAAAGACATATATCAGTTTTTTCATGGTCCCGACATTTATCTTTTCGATTATTCCGGTTCCGATAGATTTGCCTATATACATTCCGATTATTCCGGGAACGGCAAGGGGCAAAAGCTCGAGGGTTATTATGCCGCTGAATATCCTGACAAGGGTGGTATAGATGCTGGTGATGGCAAAAAACAACTGGGTATTGGCGATATAGGCGTTTTTGTCATCGCCCGTGATGGCCAGCATATAAACAACCATGGGCGGCCCTCCTATGCCGAAAAGTCCGCTGGCAATGCCCGATATGCCGGCGCAGATAAACGCCGAAAGGAAATTGGCCTTTATTTTCAGCCTGTCGGCAAAAAATATGAAATAGGCCGACATTGCCACAAGAAAAAGGCCGAAATATGCCTTGAGGCCCGAAAGGTCGGTTCCCGAGGCGAAGCGTATGGCGGCAAAGGAGAACACAAAATATACGGCCGCCGGCAGTATGACTATTTTCGGTTTGGCATAGGCGCGGTATTTCCACGCCAGCATCAGAACGGCCGAGAGGCTGGTCAACGTCGACAGGGCGCTGGACTGAAGAATGGGCAGGAAGAGGGGGAAGAAGAGCATAATAAATATGCCGCCTCCGAAGCCCGTCGTCGACTGCACAAGGCCGCCCCCTATGCAGGGCAGCAGGACATAAAGCATTTTCTCCATTAGGCAAATCTCCTGATATTCGCGTTTTTTCGCGATAAATTATATATCTCCCCATGCGGCTTTGTCAATATCATTTGATACTTTACCGCCTTGACAAGGTGTGATACAATAAAAATATATGCTAAAAAGAGGGATTTTGCCATGGATGAATATTATCTTTATACATTTGAATCGACCCACGGGGCCATCGCCTCACACAAGCTGCTGGGGGCCGAGATGGACGCCGTCATGATGCCCGTCCTGCGTGAGATATCGGCAAGCTGCGGCATGGCCGTCAGGGTGTCTCCCGAAAACGGCAGACGAAGTCTGGAGCTTATGAAACAAAACAGCGAGGTGACGTTTGACCTCTACCATGTAAAGGGCAAGGAGGTCGAAAAGCTCGACCCCTCAAGCATCTGAAAATCATAATTTTGGAGGAATAGAAAAATGAGCGAGAATTATCTGGGTCAGAACATACCCAAGCTGGGCTTCGGCCTGATGCGCCTGCCAAAAAAGGGCGATGACATCGACATCGAGCAGGTCAAGAAGATGGCCGACCACTATTTCGCCAGCGGCTTTACATATGTCGACACCGCCTATGTCTACGGCGGCGGCGCTTCCGAGCTGGCCGCCAAGGCCGCCATTGTCGAGCGTTTTCCCCGTGACAGCTTCCAGCTGGCCGACAAGCTGCCCGTCATCGACATAAAGAAGGAAGAGGACATGGAGGCCTTTGTCCAGACATCCCTCGAGCGCACGGGCGCAGGATATTTCGATTTTTATCTGCTCCACGCCCTCAACGCCAGCAAGGTCGAGATTTGCGACAGGTTCGGCGCGTGGGATTATATGCTGAAGCTCAAAGAGCGCGGCATAGCCAAGCATGTGGGCTTCTCCTTCCACGACAAGGCCGAAGTCCTCGACAAAATACTGACCGACCATCCCGAGATGGAGTTTGTACAGCTCCAGATAAACTACGCCGACTGGGACAGCGACAACGTTCAGTCGGGCAAGTGCTATGAGGTGGCGCGCAAGCACAACAAGCCCGTCATCATCATGGAGCCTGTCAAGGGCGGCAACCTCGTCACAATGACTCCCGAAATACAGAAGGTCTTTAAGGAAGCCGACCCGAACGCCTCCATCGCCTCCTGGGCCGTGCGCTTCGCCGCCTCCCACGAGGGCCTTGTCACCGTCCTGAGCGGTATGTCCAACATGGAGCAGATGGTGGACAACACAAGCTATATGAAGGACTTCAAGCCCCTGAACGACAGCGAAAAGAAAACCGTCGCCAAGGTGGTCGACATCCTCAAGAGCATTCCCACCATACCCTGCACGGCCTGCCGCTACTGCGTCGACGGCTGCCCCATGCGCATCGACATCCCGGCTATATTCTCGGCCTACAACACATATCTGACCTACGGCAACCTTGAGGGAGCCAAAAACTCCTATAAGAACGCCGTCAAGGACAAGGGTATGGCCTCTTCCTGCGTACACTGTTTGCAGTGTGAGGCCCAGTGCCCCCAGAAGATAAACATAACCGAGCGTCTGGCCGAGATTGCCAAGGTTCTCGAGTAAAGAAATATATAAAAAGCCCACGCCGTACGGCGTGGGCTTTTTACTTATCTGTTTGTGCCGTCAAAGCCGTAAAGCTCCAGACGGTATTCGCCGCCCGGGACGACATTTTCCTGATAAACATAATCGGAGACAAAACTGTCACCTTTGACAATGTCCTTGAGGTAAAAATCGCCCTCCTTTAAAACATTGTCATCCGCGTCATAAAGCCTGTAGCCTATTCTGTCGGCCTGTCTGCCGTCGTCGCCTTCCGGCTTTCGGCCTTTGAGCCTGAACATGAGCTGACAGTTCTCCCCCTCACAGGCAGTGTAACAGTCGACCTCCTCTATTTTCAGTATCGACTGACGAAAGCCGTCGACAGTGATATGCTCGACCTCCATGGGCAAAGACGGAATATACACCTGAGCCTGCTTGACGGGAAGAAAGCTTTCATGTATAACCGCCCCAGTTTCAATCGTCGCATCTCCGACCTTGACGGTGCATCTGACTTTTCCCGTGCCGGAGCTTCCTGGAACAAAATCCTCATCGGTCAGATGAAGCACAAACTCCCGTCTCATTTCGGACGAGGAGGCTGTAAAATCCTTCGGTTCGACAGTTATGACGTCATCATATACTATCTCCTCGAGGCTGTTGACAATATACAGGTCTATTTCGGCGCGGACGGCGACGGCCTCGTCTTTTTCATTATAAAAGGCGAAACGGATAGTTCTGTCTATGACTCTGCCCTCTTCTACCGTGTATCCCATTCCGCCTACATTGGCTCGGACAACCTTTTCATCCGTCATGCCGCCGAAAAAATATAAGACGGTCGCGGCGATGACAACGGCCCCCAAAAGGACGATCCATTTGGTTTTCCCCTTTGTCATAGTGCTCTCCTTACTTTATTTGTGGTATTTCGAGCCGCTGTTTATCGAAAGCGCCCTGTATATCTGCTCCAGCACCATGACCCTTGCCAGATGGTGAGGAAAGGTCATGGGAGACATGGAAAGGCGGAGGTCGGCCCTCTCCTTGACGGCGCCGTCAAGGCCGTTTGAGGAGCCGATGATAAATGCAATATTTGAAAAGCCCCTGTTTTGAGCTTCAAGAAAGACCTTTGCCAAAGAGGGGCTGTCCATCATTTTGCCCTCTATGCACATGGCACAGACAAAGGCCTTTTGGGGTATGGCCGCGAGAATCTTCTCCCCTTCCCTTTTAAGGCCGTCGGGGCGGTTTGCCTCCTCGGCTATCTCCAAAACCTCGATGGCGGCCATGGGCTTTATTCTCTTTAAATACTCGGCGCAGGCCTCGATATAAAACCTTTCTTTCAGCTTGCCGGCGGCTATAAGCTTTATGCCCTGCATATCAAAACTCCAAAATCATTTTCATCTTTCTCGCCTCGGCCACTCCCCTGAGCGCGCCGACAGGCGCGCCGTGCCGCGCCATGGCGGCCGAAACGGTGTTAAAGGCCACCTCGGGGCGGTTGTTGGTGCGACTCAAATGCGCCAGAGTTATATTGCTTGTCCCATCAAGGGCCAGACGGGCGGCCACAAGGCCGCAGTCGTCATTTGACAGATGGCCGTAAGGGGACAGGATACGCCTTTTGAGGTTATAGGGATAGGGGCCGTTTTTAAGCATTTCAAGGTCGTGGTTGGCCTCGATAATTACATTTCGGCTGCCGCTCATGAGCCGAAAGACCTCGGGCGTGACGGCGCCGATATCGGTGCATACGGCAAGACTGCCCTCCCCCTCGCCGAAGGAGTAGCAACAGCTGCCCAAACAGTCGTGGGGGGTGGCCGCCGTGCGAACGGTCACCCCTCCGAGGGAAAGCTCCTCCCCCTCTTCAAAGAGAAGGGGGTCTTTTGTATTGACATTCAGATATTCATATGTAGTGGAAGAGCAGACGATTCGCGCTCCCGTGCGCTTGAGAAGCACGGGCAGAGCCGAGACATGGTCGCTGTGGCAGTGGGTTATCGCGATATGGGTCAGGTCGACCGGGCTCAGGCCAAGACAGGCCAGACAGGCGGAGATATATTTTGCCGTCGTGCCTGCGTCGACAAGTATCCTGGCGTCGCCCGACACATAAAGGCCGCTGTTGCCCTGAGAGCCGCTGGTGAAGGAACAGAAATATCCCATCCGAATCAAACGGCCTTTAAAGTCACAGGGTCGTTGTCGGTCACATAGCTGATGTCGGCGCCGACGGCGCGAAGCTTGCCGACTATATCCTCATAGCCGCGCTCGATATTGACAATGCCGTCTATCACCGTTTCTCCCGTGGCAGCCAGACCGGCGATGACCATGGCGGCTCCGGCCCTCAAATCCGTGGCCTTAACAGGCGCGCCCGTCAGCTTTCCAACGCCGTCGACAACGGCCACCTTGCCGTCCACGTGTATGGCGGCGCCCATTTTGGCCAGCTCGTCGACATAGAGGTATCTCGCCTCCCAAACCCCCTCGGTTATGACCGAGGCGCCGTCGGCCATGCAAAGAGCCACGGCCAGCTGGGGCTGCATATCGGTGGGGAAGCCGGGATAGGGCAATGTCTTTATATTTGTCCTGTGAAGCTCGCCGTAGCGCGACACCCTGACCGAATCGTCAAAATATTCTATCTCGGCGCCCATCTCCTCGAGCTTTACGCCTATGCATTCGAGGTGACGGGGAATGATATTTTTTATGAGCAGCTCGCCGCCCGTGGCCGTGACGGCGGCCATATATGTGCCTGCCTCTATCTGGTCGGGGATTATCGAATATGTGCCCCCGTGAAGCTCCTTGACGCCGCGTATCTTTATGATATCGGTGCCGGCCCCCATGACGTCGGCCCCCATGGAGTTGAGAAAATTGGCAAGGTCTACTATATGAGGCTCCTTGGCGGCGTTTTCAATGACCGTCTGACCCTCGGCCATGACGGCGGCCAGCATGATATTCATTGTGGCGCCGACCGAGACGACGTCCAAAAAAATGTTTTTGCCCGAAAGGCCGTCGCGCGCCTCGGCGCAGACAAAGCCGCCCTCCTTTATGGAGACCTCGGCCCCCAAAGCCTCAAAGCCCTTCATATGCAGGTCTATCGGCCTGACGCCGCCGAAATTACATCCGCCGGGCATGGCGACCTCGGCCTTATGTACGCGGCCCAGCATGGCTCCGATGAAATAATAGGAGGCGCGCAGTCTGCGCATCAGGTCATAATCGGGATGCTGACAGCCGATATGGGTGCAATCTATCTCGACGGTGGTGGGGTTCAAAAACCTGACGTCGGCTCCGAAACCCCTGATTATGTCAAGCTGTATCATGACGTCGACGATATTGGGTATATTTTCAAGACGGCACACTCCCTTGACAAGAGCCGCCGCGGGAATGATGGCCAAAGCGGCGTTTTTGGCTCCGCTTATATGTATTTCGCCCTTGAGGGGCTTTCCGCCCCTTATGGAAATCTTGTTGCTCATAATAATACCGCCCTTTTGTTTTCAAAACCTTTAAATCGTTTTAAACAAAGCTGTATAATAAGACATCTATACAACCTTATAATATCACATATCGAAAAAAAAGCAAATAAATATATAAAGTTATGTCTTAACATTTTCGGGCGGCTTATGCCGCCCTCGCCGGAAGTACGGCGTTCTGATTTCCGCCAATTCATTTGGCGGAAATCTATTTAAATCAAACGGGGTCCCCAAAAAATCAAAGATTTTTTGGGGAAAGCTTCAGCTTATTTCCTCTCCGCTGATCGTGCTGAGGTAAAACGCGCCGCCGTCACGCTCGACCTTCCATGCCGGCGTCAGCTTGACGTCGCCGCTCTGGGTGGGAGACATAAGGTATATCTCCTCAATAGACCTGACCTCTCCCGGCCCCCGTTCCGACAATGCCCGTCCGAGAGCCAGTATCATGTAGGCCTTATCCATGGCTCCCCCCTCGGAGGACGAAAGGGCGCCGAATATCCAGCTTCCGCTCATACGGTTTCCGCCGATGGGCGATATGACGCTTCCCACAACGGGAAGGCCTTTCATATAAAGGCTGTAGCTGCCCTCCGTCTCCCTTGCCTCAAGGCCGCCCTCGCAGGCCGCCGACAGCGACTGTATGAGCTTCCCGTCATCCTCGCCGTCATATTTCAGCTCGGTATAGCCGCCGCTTCGGAAGGTCATCTCCCCCGTATCCGAGGTGTATTTATATATGCCCCCTCCCGGGCTTTCCAGCGCGCAGCCGCCCAGAAGAAGCTCGGCCGCCCGGCGCTCGGCCTCGACGTCGCGCGTAAAGGTATAGGCCTCCCTGCCGCAGTTTACCGACGCGAGCAGTTCCTCGTCGACCTCGGCTCCCTGTTCCGTTATTATCGTCCATGCGCTGTGAAGCATATCCTTTTGACTGCTTCGGCTCTCCCTCAGCTGCAGCGCGATATTTGTTCCCAGATAGATATTGGCGGCCAGCAGGAGGATGATAAGGATGGATTTTGCCTTACTCCACTCCATATGCTTCCCCTCCCTCGGTTATATAAAGCTCGGGTAATAAGGCCCCTTCTCCGCTCTCGACGCACCTGACCGACAGGGAGCTGTTGCCCGTCCTGACAAGGGATGCGGCGAGATTATAGGGCAGCAGGGACCGCGGCTGTCCCTCGGTATAATTTCTGATATGGAGGCGCATTTCCACAATGCTGCCGTCGCGGACGGTGACGACGGCGGTATAGCCGTCGCTTTCGGTAATAAAGGCGCCGCCCTCCATGCGCTCGAAGGATATGACATACCCTCCGCCCGACGCCGCCGATATATCGGCCAGAGACAGACTGCACCGACATGACGCGGCCGAATAAATATCGCTCAGAATACGGCTGACGCTTCGGGCCGTCGCGGCCGGAAGCTCCTTTTGAGAAAGGCCCGACGGAAGCTCCAGACCTATTCCCTGTTCCCCCGTAGAGGAATAGGCGGCATAGCCGTTTTTGGAAAACTGAAGGGAGGTATAGCCCTCTATATATACTATATCTCCGCCTGTGGTTTTATATACCCTCGCGAGAAAGGGATTGACCGAAAAAGCGCCCAGCAGCTCGCGGCTGATGACTCCCTCGGCCGTGAAATCGGGCGAGGAGGCGGAATATGTGGGATATGACGGGGCCTCGGCCCACACCGGCTCCCAGGGGGCCAGCATATGATAGCCGTCGGCGCCCGAGGCAAAAAAGGCGTTTGAGGTCTCATAGCCCTCGCACAGATTGGCCAGCCTGTCCTGTCCGGCCGCCATGTCGGCGGCATACCATTTTTTGGCCGAGCCGTCGTAAAAGGCCAGCCTGCCTCCGTCCTCGCCAACCGTCAGCAGAACCGCCGAGGCCGCCTGCTCGGAGGACAGTCCCGTCTCGCCTGTCATAAAATACTGCAAATTGTAAAAGGACACGGGAAAGGAAAAGGCCATATATATGCCCTGAAGGCCCAGCATATCTATAAAATCGGCCCTGTCTATCGGCTCTATATCGCCCACCGAACCGAAGGCTTCGGCCAGCAGCGGAGAAATCTCGGCGAAAAGCTCCGACGTCTCCCTGCCTGAGGTCATATAAAGCCCCCTCTCCCCCATGACGCCCAGCTTTTGAGGCAGCAAAACGGCCCCGTCCCCCTTTTCGGAGACAGGGTCGGAGCCGAGGCCGATGCCGAGGGAGGCGCGCATCATGGTAAAGCGTCCTCCGTCGGGCGCTATTATGAGGTTGACGGCAAAAAGGCCTATCATCGTGACGGTAAGCACGACAAGAAGTATATTTTTAAGCCTTTCATTCATGGCTTTCACCGCTTATGGGCAAAGTCATAGTGACGGAGGTGCCTCTGCCCTCCTCGCTCCTGACCGAGATGGAGCCGCCGTGGAACTCGATTATCTCCTTGGCTATGGCAAGGCCAAGACCCGTGCCGCCCTTCTCGCGCGAGCGAGCCTTATCGACCCTGTAAAAACGCTCGAATATACGGGGCAGGTCCTCGGCCGGAATGCCCAGACCAGTGTCGGACACGGTCAGGAATACCGAGCCGGAGCGCGTGCCGCCGCTTATATCCACCCTGCCTCCCGGCTGGTTGTATTTGACGGCGTTTGAGACGATGTTCATTACCACCTGCTGTATCCTGTCGGCGTCGCCCTTTATAACGGGCATTTCGGGGACAAGACAGGAAAGGGAAATTCCCTGCTTTTCGGCCTCTATATTCATTGACATGGCGACGCTTTCGGCCACCTTTTTGAGGTTTATATCCTCGGTCATGTCGTTTTCCATGCGGTCATAGTCCAGCTTGGTCAGCGTCAGCAGGTCTTTGACGATACGGGTCATGCGATCGGCCTCGTTATAGACTATCTCAAGGAAACGGCGGCCGGTTTCAAAGTCCATATCCTCGCCGGCGTCGATAAGTGTCTCGGTATAGCCCTTGATATTTGTCAAAGGCGTGCGAAGCTCGTGTGAGACGTTGGCCACAAACTCCTTTCGGGCGTCGTCCAGCCTCTTCTGCTGGGTTATATCGTGAAGCACGGCCATGATGCCGCTGCGCTCGTCGCCTATTTTCAGAGGGGCGAGAAAGACCTTTAAAGTTCTTTTATTTGTCTCGTAATCCACCTCGATATACTGGCCGTCGTCGGCCATATCCTTCTCCTCCACCGCGAGGTCGGCAAAGACGTCCCTGTAAAGAGCGTCGGGGCCGAAAGAGCGCCCCAGCATCTTTTCGGCCTCGGGGTTGATGTGCATTATCTTTCCGCTTGTATCAAAGGCGACGACGCCGTCGGCCATGTGGGTGAAAAGGGTGTCCAGCTTGCCCCTCTCGTCGTCTATGGTGCGCAGATTATCCCTTATGGCTCCCGACATTTCATTGAAACGCTCGGTCAAAACGCCCAGCTCGTCCTGGGCGTATACCTCGGCCTGTTGGCTGAAATCTCCCTCTCCGACTCTTATGGCCTGACGGGTCAGCCGCTCGATGGGGGTGGTTATCGTTTTGGCGAGGAAAAAGCTGAGAAGAATGGCCACAAGTATGCCGAAAAGCATGGCGCGTATGAGGATGGTGAAGAGGTTCCAGCTTGTCTCGTTCAGCTCCTGCTTGTTGTCCATGACGCCGACGACATAGCCGTCGCCGTTTTTGACGTTGATTGGGACGGCCACGTCAAAATAGGTGCTGAGGCGCTCGACGTCCTCCCCCACCTTGCCCTCCATGGCTTTGAGAATATTGGGGGTCAGCGTCATATTTTGAGCCAGGCTGTCGTCCGAACCCGACAGATATCTTCCGGTTGACGCGTCGAGGATATAGAAAGAGCGGTCCTCCCCTATGCCGAGGGGACCCGAATAGGCGTTCATGACCTCGCGCAGCTCGGAGGCCGGATTTTCCGAGCCTCGCTCGGTCTCCTCAAGGGTGGAGATGAACTCGGGGGTGAAAACCATGGTCATCTGCGACAAAAAGGTGTCGATGTTATATGTCGTGATAGAGCTTATCATATATGTACCCAGCACGGCCATTACCGAGACCATAATAAGCACCATGATTAAGACAAGCTTCATATGCAGGCTTCTGAACATGATTTTTCTCCCCCCTTTTTTAGGAAGCTATAATAATTTATTTAGCTCGCACCAACAGTTGGATACTTTTTGAAACCAAAAAGTATCCAAAAAGTTTTTCTTTTTCGAAAAAAAAGAAACAAAAAGCAAACAGGGGGATGCCCTGCCCTCCTGACCCCCAGAAAAAGGTACAAGTCGTCCCCACCGACTTTGCTACGCAAAGCGGCGGGCGGCCCCTCGCTCCAATAGCCTCCGGCAAGGGCGGATTAAATAGACGACAAGTCGCCGTAGAAGACGACCCTCGTTATGCCTTGTATGCTTTTTACACCTGCAAATAATAGCCGGCTCCGCGCTTGGTCATCAAATACTTCGGCTCCGCCGGGTCGTCTTCAAGTTTGGCGCGCAGGCGCCTCATGGCGACGTCGACGGCGCGCAGGTCGCCGTAAAACTCGAAGCCCCAGACCTTTTCCATCAGCTCCTCGCGAGAGATGACCTGAGAGGGACGCTCGAGAAAATAGCATATTATATCATACTCGCGCTGGGTCAAATCCAGCAGCTTTCCGTCCTTTGATATGGCCTGAAGAGAGCGGTCGACGTCAAAGGGGCCGTATTTGTCCCCCTCATGGATGGTTTTATTAAAATCGGTGTTGCGGCGTATGTTGGCCTTGACTCGGGCGGCCAGCTCCTTGACCGAAAAGGGCTTTGTGATATAGTCGTCGGCCCCTTCCTCAAGGCCCAGAACCTTGTCGCGCTCCTCCTCGCGGGCCGTCACCATGATGACAGGCAACGCCGACTGCTCTCTGATATGCCTCAGCACCTCAAAGCCGTCCATAACCGGCAGCATCACGTCGAGCAGAACCAGGTCGACACTGCCCGAAAGGGCCAGCTCAAGCCCCTTTTGGCCGTCGTAGGCCTCCATGATGTCATACCCCTCCCTTTTGAGGTTATAGGATATGAGGTCGACTATGCTTTTTTCATCTTCCACGATAAGAATGGTGCTCATTGTCTCCCCCTTTCAAAACACAAGGGACATTATACAAATATATTCTAGCCGTTATTTCTCCAATATTTCACGGCGCACAAGGTCAAAGGCGCTGCCGGCCGAGGAGTTGCGTATCCTCTGACGGGAGGATGTGGGGCGCAGCTCGGGTTTGATGACCTTGTCGACGCCATCGGCGCTCAGGCCGATATAGACGGTTCCGACAGGCTTTTCGTCGCTTCCGCCGCCGGGGCCTGCGACCCCTGTCGTCGAGATGCCGATATCGGCTCCCGTCAGCTTTCTTATGCCTCTGGCCATCTCCATGGCAGTTTCGGCGCTGACGGCGCCGAAGTTTTCAAGGGTCTTGGGCGAGACGCCCAGCACCTTCATCTTCATCTCGTTTGAATAGGTCACGGCGCCCCCTATATAGCAGGCCGAGCTGCCCGGGATATCGGTCAGCCTTTTGCCCATGAGGCCGCCCGTGCAGGATTCGGCCGTGGAAATGGTCAGGCCCTTATCAATAAGTCCCTTGACGACGACCTCCTCCAGAGATGTGACGTCGACGCCGTAGACGACCGAGCCGAGAATCTCCTTTATCTGTCCCACGACGGGGTCGATGAGGCCGTAGGCCTCCTCCTCGCTGTCGGCCTTGGCCGTCACTCTGACCTCGCACTCTCCCTCCTTGGCATAGGGGGCGGCGGTGGGGTTTTCAAGGGAGTTCATGAGAAAGGCCAGCTTATCCTCCATGGCGCTTTCGCCGAGGCCGAAAATCTTTATAAAGCGTGAACGGATGACCTGCCCGTCGGTGCAGAGCTTTTCAAGATAGGGTCTTGCCCTGTATTTGAACATGGGGGTACACTCGGAGGGAGGGCCGGGAAGCATGATGACATGGCACCCCTCGGCGTAAAAGGCGCAGCCGGGAGCCGTGCCCCAGTCGTTGACGAGAACCTCGCAGTTTTCGGGCAGCATGGCTTGTTTTTCATTGTTTGGCGTCATACGCGCGCCCATGCGCTGATGCAGCCTCTCTCGCTGCTCCTTATCCATATAAAGCTTTTTGCCGAAGGCGGCGGCTATCGTCTCCTTTGTCAGGTCGTCGGCCGTGGGGCCGAGGCCGCCCGTGGTGATGATTATATCGGCGCGGCTTTTGGCGATGGTCAGAACCTCCTTGAGTCTTTCGGGGTTGTCGCCGACAACCGTGTGGTGATATACGTTTATTCCCAGCTCGGAAAGACCCTGAGATATCATCTGGGCGTCGGTGTTTGAAATCTCGCCCAAAAGAAGCTCGGTGCCGACGGCTATAAGCTCACATTTCATAATATACCCTCCTCTGTCAGCCGACAGTTATCTTTTCAATTCCGGCCACGGCCCTTTCCACAAGGCCGTCCACGTCTATCCTGCTCTCCTGCTCCTCCACCTTTTGGAGCCTCGGCTTTGTCTGGGGGTGGCGAGGGGTGAAGACGGTACAGCAATCTTCATAGGGCAGAGAGGAGGTCTCGAAGGTGCCTATTTTACGGGCGATATCTATTATTTCCTCTTTATCCATGCCTATAGCCGGACGGAAAACGGGCATATAGCATACGGCCTGAGTACAGCCGAGGGCCTCCATTGTCTGGCTGGCCACCTGACCGAGGCTCTCCCCCGTTATCAGCGCGCCGCAGTGCTGCATCTCGGCCCCCTTCTGGGCTATCCTCATCATCATGCGGCGCATGATTATCGTGAAATAGTCCTCCTTGCACTTTTTGGATATCTCAAGCTGTATCTCGGTAAAAGGAACCAGAAGGACGGTCATCTTGCCGCTGTAGTTGGAGACTATGTCGGCCAATTCAATGACCTTGTCTCTGGCCTCCTTTGATGTATAGGGATAGCTGTAAAAATGCACGGCGGCAAGGTCAAGCCCTCTTTTGGCCATCATATAACCGGCCACGGGGGAATCTATGCCTCCCGACAGCAGAAGCATGGCCCTGCCGTTGGAGCCGACGGGCATACCGCCCACGCCCCTGAGCTTTTCGCCCGAAACATAGGCCGCCTTATCGCGTATCTCCACCATGACGGTCATTTCCGGCTCGTCCATTTTGGCCTGAAGATGTGGGAAAACATCGGAAAGGTAGCCGCCCACCTCCACGCCAATCCGGGGCGAGGTCAGCGGAAAGCGTTTGTCCGAGCGTTTGGCGTCCACCTTATAGGTGGTGACGCCCTTGAGCTTTTCGCCCAAATATTCCTCCGCCGTTTTTTTAATCACCTCGATATCCTTTTCACACACGGCGGCTCGGGATACAGAGTTTATGCCGAATATCTTTGTGGCGGCGTCGAGAGCGGCGTCGAGGTCCTGCTCCCCCTGCGGCTCCACATATATCGTCGACTGCATCGACCATATGTCAAACCGCCCTATCTTCTTCATCCTGTCGTGGACTATCCTGAGCAGCTTTTCTTCAAACTTATAGCGGTTGAGCCCCTTTAAAACAAGCTCTCCGCATTTGAGCAGCAAAACTTCCTGCATTGTCATTCTCCTTTTGAAGGGAAATCAAAACATTTTTGAGGCGTTATCAAGAGCCTCGCAAAAAATAACCGCGTCCTCCATGCAGCTTTCGGGGCAAAGGCTGACCCGAAGGGCGGCGTCGATGTTCTTTTTGGGCAGTCTCATGGCCTCCAGCACATGGGAGGCTTTACCCCTGGCGCAGGCCGAGCCGCCGCTGACATATATGCCCTCGTCGCTCAGCACGCGGATGTATACCTCGCTCCTGCCGCGGCAGGTAGAGAGATTGACGACATGGTCGGCCGAGTTTTCGGGCGTGTTGACCGTCCAGCCTTTCTCCCTGGCCGTTTTTATTATAAAGGCTTTTATTTCGGCCATATGGGCGGCGTTTTGCTCCATGCTCTCGCGCCGCGCCTTGCAGGCAGCGCCGAAGGCGGCTATCTGGGGCATACCCTCGGTTCCCGAGCGCATACCCTTTTCCTGCCCTCCGCCGTATATCATGGGGCGCAATGTCAGGCCCTTTTTGATATAAAGGGCGCCGCAGCCCTTGAGGCCCCCTATTTTGTGAGCCGAGACCGAAGCCATGTCGACATTTTCCAGCGTCATTGGCCTTTTTAAAAAGTTCTGTACGCCGTCCAGATGAAAAAGCCCCTGTGGACATATCCTTTTATACTCAGCCGCCACATGGGCATAGGGCAGGACGGCCCCCGTCTCGTTGTTTATTCCCTGCATGGAAACAAGAGCCGTGTCGGCCGTCACGGCCTCCAACACCCTTTCGGCCCTGACCGAGCCGTCCCTTTCGGGAGGGATCAAAATAACCTCGAAGCCCTCGTTTTTCAGCTCCTTAAGGGTGTTCAAAACGGCGTCATGCTCGATGGCCGTCGAGATTATTCGGCGGCCGAGATGCCTGTTTTTCATGGCGGCGCCCCTGATGGCCGTGTTTATGCTCTCGGAACCTCCCGAGGTAAAGAAAACCCTGTCGGGCTGACAGCCCAAGGAGAGGGCGACCTCGTTTCTGGCCCCCTCCAAAAGCTCGCGCGCTTTGCGCCCCTCCTCATGCAGGGAGGACGGATTGCCGAAAACCTCTCCCATGGCGGCCGAGGCCGCCGCCACTGCCTCGGGAATGGGGGCGGTGGTGGCCGCGTTGTCAAAGTATATGCTCAAAATTACTTCGCCTTCTTTGCCCAGCTGTCCTTGAGTGTAACCGTGCGGTTAAAGACAAGATGTTCAGGGGTGGAATCCTTGCTGTCGGGGCAGAAATAGCCCAGACGCATAAACTGGAACCTGTCGCCGGTCGTGGCCGAGGCAAGGCTTTTTTCCACCTTGCAGCCTGTCAAGACCTTGAGGGAATCGGGGTTGAGATAATCGAGGAAGTTCTTATCGGCGGCATCGGGGGCCGGGTCGGTAAAGAGATTGTCATAGACCCTGACCTCGGCGTCGACGGCAGAACGGCAATCGACCCAGTGTATCGTGCCCTTGACCTTGCGGCCGTCGGGGGCGTTGCCGCCGCGCGAATCCATATCGCAGCTTGCGTGAATGACGGTTATATTGCCGTTTTCGTCCTTCTCGCAGCCTGTGGCCTTTATGATGTAAGCCCCCTTGAGCCTGACCTCGCCGCCCACATAAAGGCGGTTGTATTTCGGCACGGGAACCTCCATAAAATCCTCGCGCTCTATCCAAAGCTCACGGGAGAAATCGACGGGTCTTGTGCCTGTCTCGGGCTTTTCGGGGTTGTTCTCCACTTCAAATGTCTCGCGCGTATCCTCGGGATAGTTGTCCAGCACCAGCTTGACGGGGTCGAGGACGGCCATGACGCGGTTGGCGTTTGTGTTGAGGTCGTTTCTTATACAGCTTTCAAGGAAAGCGTATTCCACTATGCCGGAGACCTTTGTTATGCCGTTGCCCTCGCAGAAAGCGACTATCGACTCGGGGGTGTAGCCCCTGCGCCTCAGGCCGCAGAGGGTGGGCATACGGGGGTCGTCCCAGCCGGAGACAAGACCGTCCTCAACAAGCTTGCGGAGCTTGCGCTTTGACATGACGGTGTAGTTTATGTTCAGGCGCGAAAACTCTATCTGACGGGGGTGGGAGGGCACCGAGACATTGTCGATGACCCAGTTGTAAAGGGGCCTGTGGTCCTCATACTCCAAAGAGCAAAGGGAGTGGGTTATGCCCTCTATGGCGTCCTGAATGGGATGGGCGAAATCATACATGGGGAAGATGCACCACTTTGTGCCCTGACGGTGATGCTCGATATACCTTATCCTGTAAAGGACGGGGTCGCGCATATTGAAGTTGCCCGAGGCCAAATCTATTTTTGCGCGGAGGGTGTATTTCCCCTCGGGGAACTCGCCCTTTTTCATCCTCTCGAAAAGGTCGAGATTTTCCTCAATAGGCCTGTCGCGGTAGGGGCTGACGGCCGGATGGGTCAGGTCGCCCCTCTTCTCCCTGAACTCCTCTGGGGTCAGCTCGCATACATAGGCAAGGCCCTTTTTGATGAGCTCGACGGCGTATTCATATGTCTGCTCAAAATAGTCGGAGCCGTAGAAAAACCTGTCGTCCCAGTCGAAGCCCAGCCAGTGGATATCCTCCTTGATGGCGTCGACATACTCCACATCCTCCTTGGCCGGGTTGGTGTCGTCCATACGCAGGTTGCATATGCCGCCGAAGCGCCTTGCCGTGCCGAAATCTATCCACAGCGCCTTGCAGTGGCCGATGTGGAGGTAGCCGTTGGGCTCGGGCGGAAAACGGGTGTGGACCCTGTCGTAAACGCCGTTTGCCAAATCTTCCTTTATAAAATCGTCTATGAAATTGGATATTTCGTTGTTTTCCATAATATATACTCCAAATTATAAGTTTTTGATATATTCCTTTATTCTGGCGCGGCACCTGTCCTCGCCCATAAGGGCCATGACCGAGCAGAGGTCGGGGGTGTTTTTGCGCCCCGTCACAGCCACGCGTACCATGGAGCTTATGTCGCCCACATGACCCTTATATGTGCCCGGCTCGGCCGCCTTGAACTCCTTGACCTCCGAGGCGAAGCCCAGAGAGGGGCAAATCGACTTCATCCTGTCAAACCATGCGTCCCTGTCGTCATTGGGGTCATAGACCTCAAGATATTTTTCAAGGGCCGCCTTTTGGGTCTCGGCGTCAAACTCGAGGCTCTCCTCCCTGACGAACAGACTGTCGAAGAAATAGGAGCAATAGCCCCTCGCGTCGCTCCATTTGGCAATGTCCTTACGGGGCTTTTTGCCTCCTCTGTCAATGGAGAAGATGCCCTCGGCATAGTCCCCGTCGGAGGACAGGCAATCATAAAGCTCCTTATCGTATTTTTCGGCCCAGCCGATAATATCGTCGGCCACCCTTTTGGCGTCAAAACGGGATATGACCTCGGCCGAGACGCTGTGGAGCTTCTTCAGGTCGAACAGCGCGCCCGACTGGCCCATTTTGTCAAGGCGGAAGGGATATTCATTCATATCCATCTCCTTATTGGCCCTGCGCCAGTCCTCATAGGTGGAATTGGCCAGCGTCATCAGATATTCCAGCACGCTCTCCTTAGGATAGCCCTCCTCGGTGAAATAGCTGACGGCGGCCTCGGGGTCCTTGCGCTTTGAAAGCTTGCGCTTGGAGCCGTCCTCCTCCTTCATTACCGGGGCCACATGGGCGTACTTGGGTGGCTTTAACCCCAGCGCCTGGAAGAGCTGGAGGTGTATGTTGACCGAGCTGACCCACTCGTCGCCGCGTATGACATGGGTGGTGCCCATCAGGCTGTCGTCAACGGCGTGGGCAAAGTGATATGTGGGTATGCCGTCGCTCTTGAGCAGGACGACGTCGGCGATATTCTCGTCCATCTCTATCTGGCCCTTTATGGCGTCCTTGTATTTTATCCTGCCGCCGGGCTTTCCGGGGGAGCGCAGGCGCATGACATAGCTTTTGCCTGCCTTTATATTCTCCTCAATCTGCTCGAATGTAAGGTCGCGGCAGCGGGCATACTGTCCGTGATAGCCGGGCATGGCCTTGTCGGCCTCCTGCCGCTTGCGGATATCGGCCAGCTCCTCCTCGGTGCAGAAGCAGGGATATGCCAACCCCTTTTCGACAAGCTCCTTGCAGAAGGCCTGATATATTTCCGCCCTTTGGCTCTGGGTGTAGGGGCCATAGGCCCCGTGTTCTCCCTGGGCTGTTACGCCCTCGTCAAAATGTATGCCAAAGTTCTCAAGTCCTGTCAGGATGGCATCGATGCCGTTTTCCTGCTCGCGCTTTTTGTCGGTGTCCTCTATCCTGAGCATCAGCACGCCGCCGCTTTTATGGGCGCATCTCTCGTTGACAAGGGATGTAAAAACGCCGCCGATGTGCAGAAAGCCTGTGGGGCTGGGGGCAAAACGGGTGACCATGGCCCCCTCGGGCAGTTCTCTTTTGGGATATATTTCCTCGCGGTATTGTCGCGCTGTGGTCTTTATGTGGGGGAACAGAAACTCTGCAAGCTTTTTGTTGTCCATGATTTTCACTCCGAATTATAAATATATAAAGTTATTATATACCAACATTGGTGCATAAATCAAGGGCAGAGGGAATATTAAGGGCCAAAGGGCGGTTCACATTAAATTTACACTTTATATGAAACTTTGAACCCGAAAAAAAGTATAATCAAGGCAAAAGATGTAGAATCTGTCGATTTGTTGTGGTATAATATATTGGCTGACTTTTACAGGATCCAAAAGGAGTTTTAACGCACCATGCCCAGGAAACATGAAATGGTCCAAGCGCCCAAAAGCAGGCAAAAGAGAAAAAGAGCGCGCCGCAGGGCGCTGATGGTCATATGTCTTATGATAATCTGTCTTTGCGGATATGTCATATGGGACGTTCTCCAGCCCCCACCCCAGCCCCCGGCGACCACGCTCCTGCTTACTGTCCTCAGAGACTTGCCTTTTTTGGACATTTCACATAAACAGAGTCTACACCTTGTAGTGTCTGCTGTCTGGCTGCTTTCCCAAGCACACGCGTTTTGAAGCTCAGTCCCGATGTAATGGGTCCACAGTTCATCCCCGTAACAACATTCCATGGTGATGGTACTGTTGTTCAGTTGCATCCAACTCTGAGACCCCATGGACTGCAGCACGCCAGGCCTCCCTGTCCATCGCCAACTCCCAG
>CANSNO010000002.1 GCA_947648385.1 uncultured Clostridia bacterium | reverse complement strand
CCGTTATCGTTCCCACGACCTCCTCGCCCATGGGCAGCCCCCAGATGGACGACAGGGCAAAATACAGCGTACCTACAGCGGGCAGCGCAATCTGCGCCACCCACTTTAATATATCATATGTTCTGTTGCTCATGCTTTGTTACTCCCCCTTATTTGTGGTATTCCTCAAGGTCGTCAATTCTGTGGTTGATGACCTTTATCTGTTCCTCCACCACCGGCATACGCTTGGCGAAGTTGTTGTGCTCCCTGACCTCCCTCGTCAGCTCGTCAAGGCGGGTCTCGGTGACGGCCTGATTTTTGCCGTTGGCGATAATCACCCCCAAGAGGGTCAGGCCGCTGGTTATAAGGGCCGTTATGATGCTGTCGCTCATTTTGCCGCCTCCTTGAGCTTGTCGTAGAGCCTGACAACAATACTTGCCGCCTGCTGACGGGTCAGGGGCATGTCCGGCTCAAAACTGTCGCCGTCGCCAAGCATAAGGCCCAGCTCAGCGGCGCGGTAAACATCGGCCTTGTGGTAGGCCGCTATTTTGTCATCGTCCTTATAGGTCATGTCTATGTACCTCCTTAAATCCAGCTTGTCAGGCGGGGGCAATATGGGCATACCCCAACCCGTTTTTTCGTCCTTCCCCTCGGCCTCAATATCCACCGATATGTCTTTCAGCAGCCTGTACATGCCCTCATGGGTCAGGGGCCTGCCATAATCGGCGATGGCCTTGTCGTTGACAAGGGCGGCCATGCCTGCCAGCACGGGACAGGCACAGCTCGTCCCGCCGAAGGTTCCGCCGGTGGACACACACAGGTCGGTGGGTGCGGCAAAGTCCACATGGCGGCTTGTGCTGCTGTAAGAGGCCGCCATGGGATGTATCTCGCCCTTGACAGGCTGACCGTCCACCATAACATCGGCCAGCAGCTTGACGGCGGCCACGCCGTGGACCTTGGCGGGGTACATATACTGATTGGCCTTTTCGTCCCCCTCATTCCCCGCCGAGACAAACATGGTCAAGCGGGGAGGCATTGCGGCGTCAAGGGCGGCTCGGTCGGCGGCGCCGATGGGGCCGGACAGGGAGACAAACATGGTGTCGGCGGCGCATTTGACGCCGTCGCGGTACTTGACGAAGATGACCTTTCTGGCGGGGGCAATCTCGTGGAAGGCTTCCCAGCTCTTGGCGGCGTGGTCGGAGGGTCGGGCCGCTTCAAAATCCTCGCCGGAGGCCGTCAGGCCCCTCGAACCGTCATACCCCACCTTGTGCCACGCCGTGACGCCCAGGTAGTCCCTTATCCAGTTGTTTTTACTGTTCATTCTTATAACACCTCTTTTGTTAAAAGGCCTCTCATAAGCGGTTCAGAGGCATTCACCTCCGCGTAGTTACTTCCTGTTCCATCTACTCTTGTTGTATGGACCTTTATAGAAAAATAATTATTATCAGAGGGCGTTAATGCTACGCCAAAATCCAAATATAGATTTCGATTTACAATTCTATTTAACTCTGCAATGATACCTGTTGCCAGTGTAGATATGCCTGTTGTTTTATCATACAGTATGATTTCGGGAGACATACCTGCGTCTGTATGGCAACTAATGCTAATTATAGTGCGCGCATTTCCCGATCCACTCGATGATGCACCGCCTCTGGTAAAAGTGGCGCCTTGGAAAAAAGCTATTTTTGTATCCTCTCTTGCGCTTTCGGGATAGAAATTAAAGTTAATTATGCTTTCATTTTCCCCCCTTCCAAGACCTACATGGCTTGAAGGGCCGACAGTTTCGACTCGTGGGATGGTTGGAATTCCTGTCTCGGGGGACAGACACTGCAGCCCTATATGCATTACACTTTTAGAAATATAAGCCAACGCGTCATCTACCGTCGGGTCACTATTTGTGTCAAGGCCGATTGCTGTCGCTGTGCTGTCCTGTAAGAGGCTGGCCTTATTCAGCGGCGTGCCCTCTTCTATCGGCTCGTCGGCGCGCACCATGTCGTAGGTGTCGGCCTGCCCCGCCACGGGGACCAGCTTTACCCTGCCCGGATGTGTAGGTATTCTGTCTTTCATGCTCTATTATCACTCTCCTTTAATACTTAACGCTTCACTGTTCGCCGCAGTAAAGCTCGCCGCAATATAGAAAGGAGCGCTTCATATTTTCCAGTAGAAAATATAAAACGCTCAAAATCTTCTCTATATCATTTGCCTCCGTGTAGGTCAGGCGAATCATGTTCTCCGGAACATTCGGCGTATCCGGCAACACATAATAGGCATCCCTGAGCTTTCGGACATTGTCCAGATATTTGTCCATATCCTTTACGGTCGGAATATCTGTCATCTTCCAATCCCTGCGGGGCTCGACCTCCACCGTATAGCCATAGCTCTTGAGCTGCTCAGCCAGAACAGATACAATAAACTCGACTCTGTTGAGATCCTCCGCGTTATAGTATCCTTTGCTTGTTTTATTCAAAACATCATCCAGAGTTCGGTCCGTAATTGTATAAATGCCGTATCTCAGGGTCGTCGCATAATCGGTAGTTCTCCCGAACTCGTCATAGGCCGTAATGGACACAGCGTATACGCCGTTTTCCGCTTTGTCAACGGTAGTCTGCCAGATACCGGCAGACCGCTTCTGCCACTGCACAGCCTTGCCGTTGACAGTTCCGGTCACATATACGGTGTCCGCGCCCATACGGGCGGAAACGGTCTGTTTGGTATCGGCAGGCATTGCTACTTGACCTCCACGCTGATAATAACGGTGGCCCCAGCGTCGGCAGGGTTGGGATTTATTGCGGCCGAGACAAACTGCGGCGAGGTGGTGTCCAAAACCGCCTTTCTTATGACTGTGGTGGATTTTCCGGCCTTATCCACGGCCTTGACCTCTATCGTGTTTTCGCCTTCGGCAAGGGTCACGGTCTTGGAGAAGGAGCCGTCCGCGCCGACCGTGACGGCACCCTGATCTGTCCCGTTGAGCTTGACAGTGAGGACGACGGGACTGGAGGTCGTGTCGTTGGTGGTTCCCGTAATATTGACCGCCGCGACGGCTGTTATAAGCCCGTTCGCGGGCGCGGTCACGCTCAAAGTGGGAGGCACCGTATCCACCGTGAAGGACGATGTTACGGCGACATTGCGGTTGCCATCGAAATCCGAGACCTGCACCTCCACATTGTGAAGGCCGTCCGCCATGGCGGTGGACGGCGTAAAGGTCACATTATAGCCGTTTGTCACAGCCGTGGAAGTTATCTCCGCACTGGCGTTTGTATAGGAGACGCCGTCAATTTTGAAGGACAGCGTAGAGATATCCACGCCGGAGCCGCCGGCCTCATCCCTCAGCTGTACCGTAACGGACTGGCTGTTGTTCGATATATACGCGCCGGCGGCGGGGCTTGTTATCGTGACAACCGGCTTGACCTTTTCCTTGACCTCAAGGCGCAGGCTGTCGCCAAGGGCGGCGTCCTGAGCGTTTATCGTCGTCTTTGTCCCCGCCTGATTGGTGGCCTCCGCGATCACAGGATAATAATGTCCTGTCAGGTTATATGATGTAACCGACGGCGCGGTGACGGTGGCCTCCCACTTCCCGTTGGAAGGGTTCAGCGTCAGGCTATGCCATACGCCGTTAAGCTGTACTCGAACTGTTGAAATAGCCATTTACAAAATCACTCCTCTCTTTAATCGACCTCGTTGGAATAAATCTCTCCCGACCTCGGGACAAACTCAACAAGGTCGATTTCCTCATCTGTCACCGAGACAGATATTTTCAAAGAGGCCTTTGCCGCCGCCGGATTCGGCGTGATAAAAATATCTGTGAACTTCGGCCTGTAAACATATTCGGCCATTTATTCAACGCCTCCTCTCTCGTACCAAATGATAATGCTGCCGGCGGCGCCCTTGGCTCCCTTTCGGCCGCGCCCAGGGTAATTGTCGACCTCGTATTTCTCCTCGAAGTCGTCCCATTCTCGGTTACCAGCCGCGCCGCCGGAGCCGCCTTTTCCTCCGTCGCCCGAACCGGGCAACGGGTTACTCACACCGTCGCGGCCATAGACCTCGCCGCTGTTTATGTCGGTATAGCCGCCTGCCCTTATACCTGCTGCCGAGCTGTATATGCCGAAGGTCGTCTCGCCGGGCTCCACGCCACCGACGCCGCAGGCATAGCTTATTATCTGTCCGTCGTTTATGCTTATCCGGGCGGCGAACACCTTGCCGCCGGCGCCGTCAGCTCCGTTTTCCCCGGCTCCGCGCCAGCTGCCGTCTGTGCCATTGCCGCCGTCCTGACCTCCGCCCACCAATATGGCAAAAAAATCGGTGACGCCGGCCGGGCCGGTCCATTGGCCGCTTCCCGTAAGTACCACACGCTCACTGTACAGCGCCGCGCCATCGGGACGGATAAAGGACGAGGGGAGGCTTTTCATAACGCCACCCGAAAAGCTCAGCTCTCGGGATATCTGCCTCGCCGCCGTTGCCGTGGAGCCGTCAAGCTCTATCTGCATAACATCGCCGCACTGGTCGGCCGGGTTCCCCCTGCCAACGACCGATATCTGCTGTCCCCCGTAGCAGGAAAGAATATGCCTGCCCACCTTGAGGGCCTCTTCTCTGGTGTGAATAAAAGGGTTTTGTATGCTCAATGTGTTTGCCGACGCCGTGGTCGTGCCGGACAGCCTGACCGTGTCCTCTGTATTGCCATATATTTTAATGTCTATATAAGCCACATCATCGCCGGCGGCTATGGCCGGATAACTCTCCATATTGTCGAGGGTTATACCTCCGCCGACGGAGGGCGGCTTCAAAATTGCCAGCCCGCCGCTCACGGGGTCGGCCATAGGATAACAGGCGGCGGCCATGCAGATATATCTCAGCACATCGCCGCATTTTATCCCTGTCAAATGCTCTCTCGATACCGTCATCGGTATGTCTGCCAGCGCGTCGGAAATGACCAGTTTATTCTCAAAGCGCGTTCCCAGCTGACCCACAAGGCAGAGGCCCCACCCCTTTAAGGTGGTGGGCAAGGTGTCGGGGACATCAAAGGCGCGGTTTGACAGCAGGCCTATAATATCTACAAGCTCCCATGTGATGGCGGCCGTGTTGTCGCTTGTTTTCCAGCCGCCCGAATACTGATAAAAGGTGCCGACGGGCACCGTTTCTGCCTTGCCGCCCTGAAGCTCCGGCCCAATACTTATCTTTATTCCCTGCCTCTCCTCAAGGGAGAGAAAAACGCCCTGCTTGTTGCGCCACTCAAAGCGGCGGTCGAGGTTGTCTATCGTCAGGGTGGCTGTACCGTATGGGAGGGCTGTTCCCGCCATGTTGACCTTTTGATTTATTCTCAGAGAGGATATAACATCGCCGTCCCAGTCCTCATACAGCCCCGGGATTATCTCGACGACGCGGCAACGACGGGATGGACGAGACCAGCGGGAGACGGTGACCTTTATCCCCGTGGGGTTATAAACGGTAAAGCCCGACAAATAGGCTTCTCTCTCCTCGTTGCCCTCAAACTGCCGCCTGTAAGCCACAGTGTCGCCTCGCATTATATCGACTGTGAAATCGGCGGCCACACCGTCGGGGCCGCCGGGGAACCACACCGAGCAGGCCTGAAGTACCGTCACCCCCGAAAAAGGAAGCATGACCCAAGGGTAAGGTTCCGCAAAAAGGCATTGCTCGTCCGACAGGCGCATACTCTCATATCCCGCCTGTCCCAAAAGGTTTTTGTAGCCATCGGGATAAACCTCCATGCTTCCGTCGAGGCGCCAGCGGTCAAGCTCAAGTGTGGCATAGGGATTGTCATATGTTTTATCCTTATCCCAGAGCTGTGACAGACGCGAGGTTGGGGCGGCGTCAAAGGCTATTCCCTCGCCGTATACGATATCGGGGGATATCATGTCAAATATGGCCTTTATCACCATACGGCGCACATCGGCGGTGACCGCTGTTTTATACTCCTGACTGGTTATCAGCATGGGGGCGCTCCTCTCTCAGTGTAAAAGATATATTGTGCCAATAGGCTTTCCCGTTTATATCAAAGGCGAAGGAGGGCTGTGTCAGCTCGGTGCAAACCATGTTCGTCACTTTCATCTCTCCCTCGGTGGTCAAAAAGGTGCAGGGGAAAGCCTTTTTATTTTTGAGGTACGGAGATATCGCGTTCCATATTTCAGGCAGTATGTAATCGTATTCGTAGCGCACAAAATAGACCAGACCTCTGCCCTCGGTGGTAACGCGGCCTGAAATCATCTCTCTTGTCTCGCCCAAAAGCTCCTCTTTTGCCTGATATCTGTCCCTGCTGGCGTAAGGCAGCCTGACCCCGTTTATTATAAGCTGTGTTATATGTGCCATGATTGCCTCCTTACTTAAAACTCCTCGGGGTCGGCGCGGGAGACCTGACGAAAATCCTTGATGACGGCGCGGGCCAGTTCGGCGCCGTTGACCGGCACCGATATCACCAAATCACCACTGCCTGTCTGGGGCGACGATACATTAAGGGCGTTGACCGTCTGGGCCAGCATTTGACCGAGGCCCTCTTTTGTGACGGCGCCGCTCTTTTTCGTGCCCTCAAGGCTTGACGGAATACTTGTTCTAATATATTCCTGGGCCTCTTTGGCCGTCAGCACCCTTTCGCCGCGGTGAAGTTCGGCCACATACCCGTCAAAGGGGACATAAGGCAGTCCGCCCGCGTGGGAGCCGTCCACCGTCAGGGGCTTCTCTGCCGCCGACATAAGTCTGGCTATTTCCGCGCCAATGCTGCCGGCCTTGGCGTAAAGCTCTCTCTCCTTGGACTCCAAGCCCTTGAGCAGCCCCTCGGCCGTGTCGACGCCGCTCTGATAGGCCGTGTTGGTCAGCACATCGAGAGCCGCGCCCAGCTGGGCGTTGTAGTCCTCCTCTATCTTTTTGAGCTCCTCCGAATAAAAGCGGGAGGATATCTCAAGGGCCTTGGCCTGCTTTTCCTCCCACAGGGCGACATACTCTTCCAGCTCCTCGCCGTTCTTTGCAAGGAGCTTTTTGCCGTAGGCCACAGCTTCGTCGATGTCCATGGAGGCAATCTCGTCCATCAGGCCCTGACTGACCCCCGCCTCTTTGAGCTTATCAAGGGTCTGGGCGTATTCGTCCATGGCGTCAATCTGCTTTTGCAGGTCGCCCAGCTTGACTTTGCCCTTTTTGTTGGTCTCAAACAGGTCGCCATAGCCGGACAGGCGCTTTTCCATATCCTGCTGCTTGTCCGTGACGGCGTCGAGACGGTCTTCGAGCTGTTCGGCAAGTTCTTCCGTCTGCTCCCGCCAGAGCTCTTTTTCCTTTTCGGCAAGGTTCTGGTCGTATTTATATATCTCCTCGGTCACCTTACGGTAATCGGAGAGGTGCTTGTCGTCAGAGAGGTATTCGTCCCTCAGTTCGGCCAAGCGGGAATAATATTCCTCCTCCTTTATCTGGCCCATGGTCAGCAGATGGTCAAGCTCCTCGCGCTGTTTTTTATAGGCCTCGGTCTGCTTGTCTATCTCCTTGGCGGCCTTTTTTGAGCTGCTGCCTGTCGAGCTATTGGCACTATTCAGCGACGCCTTGAGCTTTTCCAGCGCGGCTATCTGCTCGTTGGCCGAATCTATTTGTGCCTGGGCCTTGTTCTCTGTACCGTAGGCCTTGGCAAGGGCCAAAACGGCCCCGGTGACGCCCATTGTGCTCTGGGCCTCCTGCAATCGGGCCAGCCTCAGCTCGGCCGACCTCTTTTGTGACTGCAAGGCCGCTATCTGCTCATTTATTTCGGCCTCTGTCAGGCCCTCGGTGGCGTTAAGCAGCCTGTCGGTCGTTTCTTTGAGCTGCTCATCGGTGGCGGTAAGCTGACTGACTGTAGGGGTGTATCTGTTAAGAGCGTCCTCGGCCGCGGCTATCTCGTTATTGGCGGCCTGCTGGGCGTCCTTGAGCCTGTCGACGCTCTGTTGCGCCTCCAACAGTTCAAGTGAAAGTTTTTCGGTCTCGGCGCTGTAACCCTCGGACTCCCCGGTGCCCTCAAGCATGGCGCCGCTCAATTTGCCCTGCACCTCGGCCAGATGTTCCTCGGCCTCCGCCAGCTCGGCGTCTATCCTCGCCTGGTCGGTATATGCCTCGGCCAAACTGTCAATAAGCTGCTTTTGGGCCGCCCTCTCGGCCTCGGCAATGGCCAGCTCCCTGACGGCCTCGGCGGTCATGTTAAGACTGTCGGTCTGTTCGTCGTAGGCCAGAGCCAGACCGGGGACGCTCTCATTGAGGTCATCCACCAGCTTTTTGATGGTCTCCTTTTCCGCGACCGTCTTTTCCTCGGCATCGACCAAATCTGTCAAAGCCTCAACCGTATCAAGAGTGGAGGCTTTTTCCTCTTCTATTTCCTCAAGGGCCTTTTGGCGCTCCTCACGGGCCTCCTCAAGGCTCTCGGTCAACTCCTTTACCTTCTCGCCGTAGCTGTCCGTGCCGTCCCCCGCGAGCGCCATAGCCGCCGAAAGGGCGGCCAGCACGCTGATGACAGCGCCGACTCCTGTGACAATGGCCCCGAGGGGATTTGTGCTCATGCCGATGGCCGTGTTGAACAGGCTTTGCCCTGCCGTGGCCGCCGCCTGGGCCTCCTTGAGGCCCTTATAGGCGCTTATTCCGGCCCCGAGGGCTGAGGTCAGCCCGCCCGTCAGCTTGGTTGCCGGGCCGAGAGTTGCCAAAAACAGACCGGCCGTCACAAGGGCCTTTCGGGTGCCCTCGTCCATGTCGGCAAAGTGCTGTACCAACTCGGACAGGCGGCCTATAAGAGGCGTCACAACAGGCAAAAGCTCCTCGCCCATGGTGGCAGCCGCTTCCTTGAGCGATTCCTTGAGTATTCTGGCCGAGTTTGCATAGCCGTCGCTTGTTCGGGCAAAGTCGCCCTGGGCGTTTGTCGTATTGGCCAGCACATACTGATACCTCAGCTGCATTTTTTCCAGCTGGTCGAGCTCCTTGTACTGCTTTGTCCAGCCCTGCTCAAGGGCGAAGGCCTTGAGGTTGGTCTCGGTCATGACTATGCCGAGGTTTTTTCAATTACTACCCTCGGTTTCCCGATATTTTTTAGGGGTTTAGACTATCTCTTCCTCTCCTTGAGAGGTCCGGCACTTCGGGCGGCGCTAGTCTCCGCCCTACACCCATTCGGGTTAGTCGTTACACCTTCCCAAAAGAAAAAGCCGCAATGCTGCGGCTTCCTTTGGGCTTGGCACGGTATTCTCATGGTTGATTATAGTATCGCCACACAAATCCATAGGCCGACTTTGTCCGGCCGCTCAGATTTGCGCTTATGTTCGTATGCGTATGAAAATCATTTTTTACTGTGGCATCCTCAAGAGATTCATAAACGGCTATCAAATTGCCATCAAGGGAATACTGGGCAACTTTTCGTCTGTTTCTCTCAGGCTTTACCTTATAAGGCCGTCTTTTGGAATAAGTAATCGTTTTACCATCAGCGAATTGCCACATAAAGCCGCCCGCTGTCTTTCTATGTCCCCTGAGCGCCTTGGAAATGCTTTTGTAGCTAACACCTGTTTTAGCCTCTGCTTCAATAAGTGTTTCATATGTAGCCAAGTATTTGCCATCTAAATCATATTGCTTTATTGTTCTTGACGCCCCGTTGTTTTTGCCCGTGATTTTAGCTCTGACCTCCGGAGACGCATAAGCAGCTTTCATAATTTTAGACTTTTCGTCTTTTTTCTTCGGGTCATCCCAAAAACGAAGATTGCTCTGCTTAATTTTTTCTTTGATAATAGGGTCAGACATAACCGTCTGGCTCCTTTTTTGAGCCGTTTGCTTACCCTCGTCACTGGAATAGAACAACTTCATTCTTTGAGAAACAGTTTTTCTACGATAAGGTTCCCTACTATAAAGATTTGAAAGCGCACTACTTATTCTCTCTCGCACATCTGGTCGTTTTGTCGGGCTACTGTCTCCGCGCATTACCGGAGGCTGCTCTCCGCCATCCAGTATATTTGTGAGACGAAAATCGGTATTTTCCCGATAAAACTTAATTCGGGCAATTTCCAGCTCGAAGGCCTCCTGTTCAGATAAGCCCTCGGCAATTTTTCGCACATCACAATCATGGTTTTCAAGCATTTTCATAAAATAATGATTTTCCCTTTTTCGGGTTTTCCAACGGTCTCGGCATCCTTTGCCTACATAAAACACTTCTCCTGTTTTTATAATATACCACTCATACACATAATACTTTTTTTCTTCGGGAAACTTTAATTTTGTCATTATAACACATCCTTTTCGGAATATATTATAACTCCGTTTCACCCATAAATCAACTTTAGAGTTCACCGTTAGCGCGGGGCACCCCCCACACACCGCTTTTGCGTGCGTTCACCGGATATTTTTTGCCATAGCTCACGCTGTGGCCGCCCAAAATCTCAGGCTTTCGGTCTCGCCGGTAAATATGGATTTTAAGGCCGTGTTGGCCTGCTCGATGGAGATGTTTTTAAAAGATGCCAGATCGGCGGCCAGATTGACAAGCTCCTTTGACATCTCGGCGGCCTTGTCGGTGCCGAGACCCATAGATGTGGCCATGTCGCCGTAAAGGGCGGCCATATCAAGGGCCGTGCCTCGCGCCAGACCGATAGAGGTCAGGGTCCCCTCCGACCACTTTTGTATGACCGACGCCGACGAGCCGAAGGCCTCGTTGACCTTGTTGACCGACTCCTCGGTTTCGCTGGCGTAGTTGACGGCCGCAGTTCCCGCCGCCGTAAGGGGCAATGTCAGACCCATGGTCAGCTTGTTGCCCACATTTGAGAGAGTCTCGCCGCTCTTTTTGAGTGTCTCGGCAGTAAAACGGCTGAGGCTCTTATTTGTCTCGTCAAGGGCGTTATTTACCTTTATCAGGTCGGCCTCGGCCAGATTGAGCTTTCGCTGCCACTCCTCGACGCCTTTGGCCGCCGCGTCCTGCTTGGCCTTGGCCGTCTCCTGCTCTTTTTGATATTGCTTTATATCGGCGTTGAGCTTTTTCTGGCTCTCCTTAGCTCCGGCTGAAGCCTTGTCGAGCTTTTCAAGCTGGGCTTCGGCCTCAGCTATTTTGCGGGTACAATCATCAACCGCGTCGCCGTGCCTTTTCATAGCTTCCTCGGCGTTTTTCAGCCCGGCCCTCGTCTGGTCTCTCTTTTGATTTTGCAAATCAATCTGCTTTGTCAGTAGGCTGCTTTTCTCGGCCAGCGCCTGCTGTGAGGACATCTGACCCGCGTAACGGGCCTCAAGGAGGCTCATTTCCGACTGCATACTTTTGAGAGAGTTATTTATATTGCCGACCGTGCGGCGATACTCGTTTTCGCCCTCAATGGCAAGTTTTGTCGATATTGTTCTTACGGCCATTTATTCTTCCTTTCCGCTTCTGTTCGCAAGCTCCAACAGGTCAAAAATAAGCCCGGGAGACAGCTCCATCGTCTCTTGGGCCGATAAGCCAAGCATAAGGCCGCATCTTATATATTCGGCTTTTGTGATTTTGTTCTTTTTTTTTGAGCCAGTTCGGCCAGCACAAGGTCGGTGTCCTCCTCAGGCTCGACCTCTCTGCCGTAGCCCGACAAAATAGCGGCGTATACGGCCTGTTTGACGTGGGGAATGTCCAAGGGCATTATAAGCTCCTCAAGGGCGTCGGCCTCGGCCGCGTCGCTCGGAGTATAGCCCAGCCTCCTGCGGCAAAGTTCCCCTTGCCTGCTCAAAAGGGCAAAGGCGCGGCAAAGGAGGCGGAAGCCCTCTATGCCGCCCTTGTCCAACTCCTCAAAAAGGGCCGTCGCCCCGCCGCAAAGCTCCTCCAGCTCAAACATGGCATAGCCGTTATAAACCAGGCTGTATTCCCTGTCGCCCAGCCTGACCTGCGCCGCCTGCATCAGTTACCGCCGCCGGCTGCCGGCTTGCCCAGCTTCTCCTCGCACCAGGCGACGGCCTCTGTTTCGGTCTCCACCGTCTCGTTGAGCATCCAGGCGCCGCTCTCACAGGCATAGACCGTAAAATTGGTGCTTGCCGTCTGGAAGGTTATGGAGCCCGCCTTGGTAGCCGAGTTTTTTCCGCCCATAACAGCCTGCACCTTGGGATAGAAATAGCATCGAAAATATTTCTTTCCCGTTTTGTCCTTCATGGGGGTGTAGTATGCCAGACCTCCATGAGGGGCCACATCGCCCGCCGCATAGGTGACAAGACCGTCGACGCTTGTAGCGCCGAATATATCCGAGGCCACCTCATCGTCAAGGCCGTCGGTCTCCAATGCCAGCGTACCGCTCAGAAACTCCTCATCACGGATATTGAGCGTATCATTGGAATACAGCTCTCCGGAGGTTGTATTGACCGTCAGGTTGCCGGCAATAGCCTCGCCTATTTCCGTTCTCGTTGTCGCGTATGTAGGCAGAGCGCCGGCTGTTTCGGTGGTGATTTTTGCCCACAGGGGCTTTTTCATGCCCATCTGTACCTTGCTCATATTTTAAAATCCTTTCTCTTTTAAGATTTTGTCGTACTCTTCCTCGGCCTTCTTTACAGCCGCTTCCCCGTATTTTTGATTAGCTGTGCGGATAAAAGGGCGGGCCTTCATATTTTTGCGGCCAAACTCATTTATAAAGGCCACCTCGGCGTTGCGATTGCCCTGGGCGTTAACGCCGTTAAAGGTGACATACATGGCGCGTTTACCCTCACGGTCGGTTTTCAGACCCGTATGTGAAATCGAGTCGAGAGTTACTCCCGTGCGATGCACGCCCATAGAGCGGCCCGTCTGCTTTTGCCCCTCCATGAGAACCTCCGCCTCAGCCGCCAGCATTTTCTCAGCCTCACCGTCTGACAGGCCCGAAAGCCTGTCAAGACTGGCGATAAGCTCGTTAAGGCCCTCGGTCTTTAAATCAGCCATCCTCTTCCGCCCCCTTGATATATGAGGTCTCAAAGACATAATGCTGACCGTCGCCCTCTCCCGCCTCTATCACGGTGGGACGCTCAAAATCAGCGGATATCAGGGCGCGGGTCAAATCGCGCTTTATCTTAAGCGGGTTAATGTCTGCCAGAAGATAAAGATGTATCTGCACGGCGTAGACCGTCATCTGCGGCTCGTCTCCGGCGAAAAGCACGCCGCTTTCGTCGTAATTGAATGTGCAATACACCTTTTCATCCCCGTCGTATATCCCCGGCACGCATACCGTAACGACAGGTGTGACCGCGGCAATGATAAGTTCGTTTATCGTCATGTCAGCCCTCCAGCGTTTTCCTCTTGCACCACAGCTCGATATACTCCCTGCCGTCGCCGTAGGTATTGATATACTCTATCTCAAACTCCTTTTTGGCGTACACTACGGTCATTTTTCGGGAAAGAGGCTTTTTTGTGTGCCTTATAAGGAACCTGACCTTTACCTCGCCGAAGTCTGCTCCGGCTTTAATAAGCTCGGTGCCCGACAGAGCCGAATACATGGCCCTGCACCTGTGTACCGGCTTCTTATCGCCGTTGCGGTAGCCATCGGAGTCGCGCCCCTGCTCCCTCTCGTATATCTCGATGGACTTGTTGAGTTTCCCTGGGTCAATATTCACAAGGCCAGCCCCCTGACATGAAAATTGAGTATACTCTGCACCACGGGATTGACACCCTTTTCCTCCACCGTCAGACTGCGGTTGTCATACATGGCCTGACAAAGTACGAGATAGGCCACGGCCACATCCTCGTATTTGTCCAGTTCCTCAGCGGTCAGGTGGGTATATGAGGTCATATATCCCCTGGCCGCCGCCATGACAAGCTCAAGCTCGGAGGGGTTATAGTCCCCCTCCTCAAGCCTGAGAAAGCCGGCGACGGTTCCCCCGTCGAGCTGACTGAGGGTCATTTTAGGACGCCGCCTTCATGGTCAGCGCGGCCAGCTTCTGGTTATCGGTCACCTTGGAGTCAAACTCAAACCATGCGACAACGCCGATGGCGTGCTGAGTGGCGTATTTCTCCAACAATACCTGAATGGAGATATCCTCACGAATATTGACCGACAGGCCGCTGTAATCGCCGTAAAGTATGGCCGTTTTTCCGGCGGCGAGAGCGGGCATATTGTCGCTGAGATAGACCGGCTTGCCCAGCAGGCGGTAGGGGAACTCGCCCGTCACATCGTCCTGAAGCAGATAGCGGTTATTACTATCCTTGAGCTTCTTTATGGCTGTAAAGGTGTCGGGGTGCATTGTCCAGCATGCCGAACCCTGATATGCCTGCTTGACCTTGGCCTGAAGCTCGATAAGCTCGTCGGCCGTCACCGCCGTGGCCGACGCCGCCGTCAGCACATTGGTCGTGTTCAGCGCGCCCTGAGCCGCGCTGCTTCCTGTGCCTGTCAACAGCTCCTTTTCAAGGAACAACGCTATCTCCTCAGCCATCTGGTCGACAACAAAATCGACCACCGAGAAAACGGCGTTGTTTTCCACGCTCTTGCTGACAAGGGTCAAGGCTCCCGCCAGATATCCGCCCAGGTCGACCGAGGTGAACTTGCCGCTGTCGGCTGTCAGCTCGTTAAACTCGGTGGAATAACCCACGGTGATATCGTGTGTTGTGTTGGCCTTGCCCCAAACGGGTATTTTCAGGGTGCCCTTGACGCGGTAAAGGGTGGCTCCCTCCAGAATGGGACAGCGGTCTTTCACGGCCTTGATGATGCGGTTGGCGATAGAGGTGGGTATAACGGCGCCGTTGTTGCCCATGCTCAGGTTCTGCTCGCCGGCGCGCATTTCGGTGACGCGGCCCATGACATAGTCGGCAAAGGCGCGCTCCTCGGCCTCCTCGACCGTCTCTCCGCTGGGCTGGCTGGGCTGTCTGATAGCCGCGTTTCTGGCCCTCTGCTCCCTGTCGAGGGTGGCGTCAACATCCTTCAGCTCCTGCTCAAGGGCGTCAAAGTTGTTTCTTTCCTCCTCCGACAAGGCCCTCTGTTCGGTGCCGGCCACGGAGATTATTCCCTCCATCTGGGAGACCAGCTCGTTGTGTCTCTCTGTCAGTGCTTTGAGATTTTCCATTTTGTCCTCCTTATTTTTGTTTTTGTATAAAAAAAGCACCTGACTTTTAAAATCAGATGCTCTTTTCCCTCTGTTAAATTGTGAAATGACTATTTGCGGCGCCTTATGGACGCCAGCTTGATGCGGTACTCAAAAAGGCTGTTATCGGGCAGTGCTGTCTCGGTCACCTCAGGTGTCTCCTCGTGGCCGCGCTGTTCCATGGCCAGCTCGCCGTTTGCTCTGACCTCCACCGATGTCGCCGAATAAACGGGCGATTTATTGACCACAAGGGTCACATGGTCAAGGTCAAGGCCCTTGACGCGCCTCAGCGGCAAATCGCCGCTTCTCTCTTCCACCTCGTCAACCACATTGTACATGCCGAAGCTCCACCCCTTGATTTTGCCCTCTCTGGCATAAGCGGCCAGCTCGGCGTCGACAGCCCTCACATCGGCGTGAAGTCCGATATCATCCTCCCTCAGCTCCAGTGTTCTGTCGGCGGTGGAGGCGTAGACCTTGTCCCCGTGGTCGACCGTCAGGGGTATATTTCCCGCCCTCTGTATCGCCCCCGCGAAGGCCCTCGGTTCTATCTCCTCGACCACCCTGCCGTGAGGCGTCATCACGGGGCGGCTCTTTTTTTCCGTGGCGTTGACATATCCGCTGATATGCACATCCTCGCCTCTTACTTCGATTTTTATAGCTATCCCTCCTTTCAGGCATGAAAAAAGCACCTGACTGTTAAATCAGATGCTCTTCAAATTATTCATTTCAGTCTTTCTTATACACCTTGTATCGGTCGTATATCATCTGGGCGTACTCACGATCGGTCATTCCTTCCTCATCGTCGTCATCCTCAAACCTTTCAGGGAACATGGCCTCAAACTCTTCGTCCGATAAATCCCACACCCAGTCAGGGTCGGAAGGATACTCTGTGTGGTCTCTCCAATATTGATAAATATCATAAAGAGTTGCATCGGGATAAGCTTTAATATATTCAAACGCTAAAAGCTCATTGTTTTCTTCTAAAGGCCCGTTTATGAGACGGTCAAGTGTCAACACAAGCCCTATGTCAAAGGATTTTGGCCATTTGCCGAAAACCTCGTCAAAAAACCTATCCAACATATGTTGCTGATAATCGGTTAAACTGTTCACCTCTCACGCCTCCCTTTACTTATTTTTTTCGTACCTGTCTATACTCATGCCGCCAAAGCCGTCAGCAGTCACCTCATATGTATAATTACTATCTCGTATCATACGCTTTTCTCCTGCTTTCAACCCGGGATATCTCGTATTCAGCGTGCCACAAAGTCTGGCGTACCTTTTAGGGTTAATCTGCTTGCCCTTTCGGTTGCGCGGCTTTGAACGGGCATATTTTTCCGAGCGTTTGGCGCCCAGACTTTTCCCGCCTCGTCCACCTCCGCCCTTGGAGGTGAACCTGCCGTTTGCCGGGTCATGGTAGGGATTGGCGCGCGCCTCGGCTGTCTGAGATATTTCTATTATATCACCTTCGGACGGTTCATTCAAGCCGCCCGTCATTCCCGTGTTGGGTGTGTATATCTGTTTGGTCTGAGGATCATAGAGCACATCGTCGAGGCCGAGCTTTATCCAGTTGAGGCCGAGAGGTTTCATGTCTTCGGCAAAGCGAACCTCATCAATGCCCATAAAATTAGCATCAAGAGCTGTTTTATAGGCCTCATAGCGGTCGCGGATATCGCCCTTTAAAAGCTCCTTGGTGTCAAAAGCCCAGTAATACCTTCCCTTTTCGTTCTCCAACAGCAGGTCTCGGTTAAGCGAGCATTGTATGGCCACCATCAGAGGTATGGCCGCCAGACGGGCCAGCGCGCTGATATCGTTTTTGTCGGCGCGGCCGCCGACAGCCGACGGGGAAATGTGAAAAATCTTGGAAAACTCCTCGGCGTTGGTGCGCTTGTTCTCATTTAGCTGCATCTCCACTGAGGTGTTGCTGGCCTCTACAAACTCTATGCCGTTTTGCAGAACTATGGTGCTCTCGCCGCTGGTATAAAGGCGGTTAAAGCCCTCCTTCAGCTCCTTGGCGTAAGCCTCATCCATCCTGTGAGGGGCCTTGAGGAAACCTCTTTTATTGCCGCCTCGGCTGACGAGCTTATGCTCAAAAACAAGAGACTGCCAGGCAGTCTCTATCAGCTCAGAGCTCTCCTCGGTTATAGGTACGCCCTCGGCGCCGTCGGCGGTATTGCGCAGGACGCGAAAAAACTCATAGGGCTTGTAACTCCTGCCGCCGACAAGGATGTCGAAATCCTTGAAAATCGGGTCTGCACTGTGATTTATGCTGATATATTTATCCTCCACATAGTGGATAGACAAAATCTCGTTGCCCCTGCGGTTGATATAGGCATAGGCCCCCTTGCCCAAATAATAATCGCGCACCATGGCGCGCCAGAAATCGTTGGCGTTGAGGGCGTCGCCCGTCTCGTCGTTGAGCAGCCTTATTCGCGGGTCATCTGCCACCTCGCGAGTCTCGCCGTCCTCCTCGGTGTATAGCTTTATCGGAGTGCCGGCAATGACTCCGGCGATAAGGTCTATCCCGCCGCTTATGGAGGGCACCTGCAAGGCCATCTCTCGTGTGGCCTTGGATTGGCCCAGCAACGCCGTAAGCAGGCCGGGCTCAAACTCCACCTGACGCATAAAGGCGCGGTATTCAAAAAAATCTTTTACAAATCCAAACAAACCCATTTATATCACCTGTATGATAAAATTGCCGGGGCCGAAAAGCATGTCCTGCTCGGCCAGATAGACGGCGTTGATAAGGGACACCACCATATCGACCTTGCCCTCCGAGCGTTTTTTGTTGACATATTTGTTGCGGTTGGTGTCCTCGGTGCAGCGGGCGTTCTGAAAGTTGATCTCCAGCAGTCTGTTGTTGCCGTAGGCAAAGGCCCTGTCGAGGATCTTTTCTTTTAGGAGCTTTGTCGGGCTGTGGAGGACCGACGAGTGCTGTTTTATCTCAACGCATGTCACGCCGTCCGCTTCAAGCTTTTGCACCGTGGATATGGCGTTATAACGGTCATAGCCCACCGAGAGTATCTCCACGCCCAGACTGTCCTCAAGGCCGAGGATGAACCTCTCGACAAAGCCGTAGTCTATCACCTCGTCGCCGCACTCAAAGCAGCAGCCGTCGCTTATCAGACGATTGTAGTCGACGCCCTCTCTTTTGCTTTTGTACTCCTTGCGGCTTTTGGGGATAAAGCCCCAGACCTTGGCATATATGACATTGCCCTCCACCGTCACCATAGCGACCGATGTGTTGTCGTCGGTCTGGGACAGGTCAAGGCCGATGTAAACCTTCTTTCCTCGCCAAAAGCTGTCTGGCAGCTCACGCCTGCACTCCTTTACGCGGGTTATCTCCACATAGCCCTCGGCGCCGAGGCCCTTGTATTTGATGTTGTTGTGCTTGCAGAGGTAATTTTCACGGGCGTTCTCGTAAAGTATAGCGTCGGCGCGCATATCCTTTATGGCCGAAAAGACGGTTGGATTGCCTATGGCCACGGGATTTGACTGGTATATCACCCGGTCGTCGGTCATCCAGTTGTCGCCCTGCAAAAGCTCGTCGTCAGGCTCATATAGCAAAGAAAAACGCCGGCGGTTGTCTCGCAATCCATCCAGCGTCTTTTTGCTTTTGTCTATCTCGTCAAGCATGGCGTTGTTGTCGTTGGGGTACTGTGTCGATATGATAATTCCCAGCTTCGACTTGAGGGTTATCTGTGACGAGCGCATGGCCTCTATGGGATAGCTGTCCATGGCTCCCACCTCGTCGCCCAAAAAGGCGTTTGCCAGCTTGCCGTCGAGCTTATCCTGGCTGTATGCCAGCGGGGTGTACTCGCTGTCGGTCAAAAGGCATCGTATGTCAGAACGCAAAACTTTAAACACCTTCCCGTCGCTGAGAGCGGGAGAGGATTTTATAATCTTGCGTATGGCAAGTTTAAGTTCGCTGGACAGCTTGAGGTCTGGCGCCACACTGAAAAAGCGGGAAAAGCGGGGCTCTGTCAGCATAAGCAGGATAAAAATAACGGCCGCGTTAAAGGTCTTGAAGTTTTTTCTCGCTATCTCCAAAACCGCCGTCTCGTAGTAACGGCTGTCATCGGCACGGCCCAGCGTACAGAAAACCGCCGTTATCAGGAACCAGGCGTAAGGCTCCAGTCCCTCGTACATACTGACGCCCAAATCGGGATGTATCATCAGCTTAAGCACGCGGCCCAAACGCCTGACGGCCTTCTCGTCAACATAGGCCTCTTTGTCCTTGCCGTCGAGAATATCAAGCCAGCTTTTAGCTTGTAGCTTTACATATTTCGGGGTCTTGCCATTTCTGTCAGCCAGACAGGCGCGGGCGTATTCCTCGCCCCTGCCTCCTTTAAGCGTCATCCATAAGCGCCTCCAGCAGAGGGTTCCTTTCGGCTTCCACCTTTTTGGGTATGCTTCTCAGCGCCGAGGCCACCGTCATGGCACACTCCTTTTCGATATCCAGCATCATCTTTCGCTTGGACTGTATCTGCTTGTCGACGGCGATTATAGACGCCTGCATCTGAGCCTCGAGGCGGTATTTCTCTCCCGCCTCCAGTCTGTCATCCTCTATCAGTCGGTCGAGGTTCTCTCCGAAAAGCTGGCGCTTTGCCTCAAAGTCGGCGCACTCGGCTTTTAAAAGGCAATATCTGTTAATTATTCCCTCATAAAGGGCGTCGTTTTTACCGACTTTTTGCAACAATTTATTGACCCTTTTAAACTCCGCGTGGGCCGTTTTGTCGGCCCTGACTTTCGGCTGTTCAGCCAGTTTGACGCCGCTGGTCAAGCCTTGCTCCGCCGCTTTTCTGGCATCCTTTTCGGCCTTCGTGCGGTGGCTCTTTTTTTCGTCCTCTATCACCGCGACTGACTTGCTCGGTCGCGCCATTTTGTCACCTCGCTCTCATTTTGGGAATATATTTTTTCCAGAGGGGGGGCGTCGGTGGACGCGCCCTCGATTTTCAAAGGACTACCCCCTGGGGGGTATGTCTCCAACACCTGTTTTGACGCTCAAATCCAGCCCCGCAATCCTCTTTTTCGCCAGCTCTTTAAGCCTGTCGGGAGCTATTTTCCCGGCCTCAGCCTTGTCGTGGCAGCCGCGGCAGAGACAAACAAGATTGCTGTCCTCAAGCAGCAGCTCGGGACGCTCCCTCAGCTTGACTATGTGGTGTACCGACAGGCCCTCGTATGTGTATCGGCCCTTTGACAGGCAATACTCGCAGAGATAATGACATTCGGCCTTGACCAGCGCCGCTTTTTTGCGCCACGCTCTGGTGTAGCGTCCTTCCTCACTCTCATGTCTGCGGCTTATCCTCTTGGGCTTTTTACCGCAGTCAAAAGAGTTGTCATGTATTCGCCCACAATAGGGGCATGATTTGAGCATATTATTCTCCAGATACAAAAAGCCACAGGGAACAAGTCCCTGCGGCTTTACATTTTTCATCAGTAATATTATAGCACACAATCCAACGGAAAACTTCCCGCGTTTTTCCCAACTTGTTATGTCTCCGTAAAGCCGTAGGTCGCCAGGGTAAAGCGTCGCAGGGCGGCGTCCCTTATGCGGTACAGGGTGGACATTTCGATGTGCAGCTCCTCGCATATTCTCTCCCTGCCTAACTTGTGTATGTAAAACCCGTCGAGCACCCTCTTCTCTGTCTCATTCAGCGCGGAAAGACCGCGCTCAACATACCTGACCTTAAATCGCGCCCCTTCAAGTGCTTTTGTCAATTCTTCTCTGAGGACGATATTATTTATCATGGCGTCCTCTCTGCCGTTCCCGCCGCCCTTGACGGGCGCCATATCGGCGCGGGCCGGTTTCAGGCTTTTATAATCCCTCTCGAGCTGAGCTATCTGCTCCTCCAGAGACAGGAGCGACCCCTTTACGGCGGCGTAGTCCTTAAGCATTTCCGTGGCTTCTCTTTTCCAGTTCATCATATCCCTCCCTTATATTTTTCCATTACGGCTTTGACCGCTTCCAGCAGGGCCTCCTGTCGGGTGGCCTTCCCGGACAAAACCCTCATCGCGTCCTCGTCTCTGGTGCCCTCCGCCACCAGATGGGTAATCGTCACCCTCTCGCCCTTGGCCCCCTGGCGGTATATGCGCGCGTTAGCCTGCTGGTACCATTCCAACGACCAAGTCAGCCCAAACCACACAATATGGTTGCCCCCCTCCTGAAGATTGAGGCCGTAACCGGCGCCGGCCGGATGGGCCAAAAGGACGGGTATCTCTCCGCGATTCCACGCGTCGATATCGGCCGGCCCCTCCAGCTTTTTCGCCTGCGGCAGACGGCGCATGATGCGCTCAAGGTCGTGCTGATATGAATAAAAGACAAGCACCGGCCGCCCATTGGCGGACTCGATGACATCCTCCAGCGCGTCCAGCTTGGCATGATGGATATGGTGAACCTTGCCCTCCCCGTCATAGACGGCGCCGTTAGCTATCTGCAACAGCTTGTTTGAGACAGCGGCAGCCGTGACAGCGTCCACCACAGCGCCGTGCCTTAGCTCCAGCACCGCCTCCTTCTCCATTTCGTCATAGGCTTTTCGGGCTTCTTCGTTCAAAACAACCTTTCTCACCACATCCACGCGCTCCGGAAGGCGGAGATGATCTGCCGCTTTCATACTGACGCAAATATCGGATATCTTTCTGTATATCTCGTCCTCGGCCCCCGGTTTCGGCACCCAGTCATAGACCACATATCCGTTACGGCGGCCGGGATCAAAATATCGGTTTCGGTATTCGGTGAGGGTGCGCCCCAGCCTCTCGCCCTGATCCAACAGGTATATTTGTGCCCACAAATCAATCAAGCCGTTAGGGCTGGGCGTTCCGGTCAGACCGACGATATGCCCGATAAGGGGCCTCACCTTTCTCAGGGCCTTGAAGCGTTTGGCCCCGGGATTCTTGAAACTGGACAGCTCGTCAAGGACCACACCGTCAAAGGGCCAGCCTGTGCCGTAATATTTCACCAGCCACGGGATATTCTCGCGGTTGATGCAATAGATGTCGCCCTCTTGGCTTAAGGCCTGTTCGCGCTGCTTCTCTGAGCCTAAAACACGCACCACGCGGAGGCCCCGAAGGTGGTCCCACTTGGCGCTTTCCTTTGTCCATGTGTCCTCGGCCACTCGCAGAGGGGCCACCACAAGCACCCTGTTGATCTCAAAGCGGTCATACAGCCACTTCACGGCGGCCGTCAGAGTGATGACCGTCTTTCCAAGGCCCATGTCAAGCAGGAGACCCGCCGCCGGCTTATCCAGCAAAAAGTCAATACAAAATTGCTGGTATTCATGGGGTATGAACTTCACTTAAAATCACCTCCATCATCCTGTCCACCTCCGCCTTGCTATCCGGAACGAACACTGTAAAGCCGAAATCTCGCAAAATGCCATGCACTCTGCCCTGGCGTTTTCTCGGTTTTTCTCCCGTATCCTTTGTCTCGGCAAAATACGCCCTGCCTTCAGGAAAAAGGATGAGGCGGTCGGGCACTCCGGTATATCCGGGACAAACCAATTTCAAAGCAAGGCCTCCGGCTTCCTTTACCTTTTTTCGCAGATACTGCTCAATATCTTTTTCCATAAATCCCTCCATAATATTGCCGTCGTTGCCGAGTTGCCGTAATTTCCATATATCTCTCGCGTGTGCGTGTAGGCGTTATGCGTGCGCCTGTGTCTGCCTAATATATACTTTTTATAATTCCAGTAAATTTTACGGCAATAACGGCAATAAACGGGGCTGACGCTTTATAAATCAATACATTTCGGCATTGCCGTCATCGGCAATTTACAGCAATAGACGGGCAATAGACCGCATTGCCGTAAATTTCGGAGCAAGGCAGTACGGCAAGATGTCATTCTTCTCTTTCAAAACAGCGTTGTGCGCCATATGGGCCACACCATTGCTTTTTTGTAGTTTCTTTCCAGTTGGGTATTTGACGGAGAATAGCGCGTATCTCGTTGGCGTCCACACGCTTCATGCTGCCGCCGTCCCTTCCGAAGCACTCCTGCCAGACCTCGGCCACACAGACGCGGTCACGGCGTACAGTCCCTTTTCCCTCTCCGAAGTCGTCGGACAGCCACGCGCGGCGCTCGGTCTTATCCTTGGCGGCCCAGTCGGACGGAAGCAGGCGGTCAAGATAGGCCTGCACCTCTCCGGCTCTAGCGTCATCCTCGGTAAAATCATTCTGCTTTTCTCTGGCTACGGCCTCCAGCTCAGGCGTCAATGTCAGCGGCTCCCCCTCTTCATAGCGGATAACGGCCTCGGCCCATAGCTGGCGCACCAGCTCCAGCGTCAGGTCATTCCATACTGTGAGCGCCGGCGCCTTATCCTCCAAACGAACGGGCCAGAAACGGCGGTTGCCTGTGTCGTCCCTCAAAAAGGCCGTGCTGTTTGTCGTGCCGAAAAAGATGCACTGCCTTTTATGGTCTTCTACGCGGCGGCCATAGGGAGCGCGGTAGCTGTCCACCTGCTTGGAGATAAAGTTCTTTGTGACTTCGATTTCGGTCTTTTTCATGGCCGCCAGCTCGCCCAGCTCCACCAGCCAAAAGCCCTGTATGCCCTCGTATGCCTCTTTGGTGCCTATACCGGCCAGGCTGTCGGTATACCAGCCGCAGGACATTTTATTGATAAGGGTCGATTTGCCCCTGCCCTGAGGCCCCGACAGCGTGAGAACAAAGTCAAACTTACATCCCGGCTTCATGATACGGGCCACGGCGGCGGTGAAGGCCTTTCTTGTGACGGCCCTTGTATATTTGCAGTCCTCGGCCCCCAGATAGTCGACAAGCAGGGTGTCGAGTCTCGGCACGCCGTCCCACTCCAGCCCATTTAAAAAGTCGCGGACAGGATGGATGGCATTAGCCCTCGCCACGCCGCTGACGGCGTCCATGATGCGCTCCCTGCCTGTGATGTGATAGGCCAGCTCGATATAACGCCTCAGCTCACTATCGTCGACATCGGTCCAGGTCTCTCCGTTCACTGTGTCCTGCACCTCTCTCCAAGGCAGACTGCGGACACACACAAGCCTGTCCTTAAAGCTGTTAAAGGCCAGGGCCCCCTTGAGCAAGGGGTCGTTGGTAAGGATTATATAAACATTTTGGATGGTCTGGCGGAATTTGCCCTTTTTATCAACCTCAAGCTGTGTCATCCACTCGCAGTCATTGTCGGTAGGAATATCAAAATCGTCTTTTGCCCTCTCCAAACGCTCCTTGGCCATTGTCAGTCTGACGGCCTCATCAGCGCTTGCCAGCTCCGTCATGGCCGTATAGGAGGGCAGCTTGTTGACGGGCATACCCTCTGCGGCTCCCTCGTCCAGTTCCCCGAAAAGATGAAGGCGCACCAAATCAAAGGCATTACACAGGCGACCGCTTACAGGGTCGGTGGCGTGATTGGAATAGGCGAAAAGCCCGCCGTCATAGATGACCAATCCGGCCGCCGTGGAGCCCCCTGCATAGGTATAACGCCCCGGCATACCGCAGGGCGTATACCTGTCAGACAAAAAGCGGTCGATGGCCTGCTCCACATCATACGCGCGGCAGAAAGCCCCGACGATACCGGACTTGGCGGTGGGATCTCCCTGACGCCCCGCGGCCTTATAACGCGCTGTCGCCGTTCTGCCGCTTTCGGGCCAGAAGGACGCGTCGCGCCAATCGGGATATCTGGACAGCAGTGTGTCGGGGTCAAGCCAGGGGCCGTCGGCATAGTCGAAGTAATAATCCATGTCGGACGGCGTGCTGGGCCAGTACATGAGCCGCGTGGGCTGATAGGTGGTATCGTCAAAAAGCTCCATGCCGAGGTCAGCGGCCAGCATACGGGCCGCCGCCTGATATTCTTCGCCCGACAATCTTCGTTTCAGGGGCACCAGCAGGCGCAGGCGGGGCGCGCTGGGCGTGTGCTTATGTGTCGAGTAGACGGCGGCGGCGCACCCGTAAAACATGGTGACGCTCTCCAGCAAATCCATAACGGCAAAATCGGCGTCGAGGGTTATCATGGAGCGGTGCTCGAGATTTTCGGTTTTGCGGCGGCCCTGCTTGAGCCAGCCGCCCACAAAGCCCCCCGTATCCTTTATTGCATCCTGCTTGTCTTTTGTCATCTTGAGATATTCGTCCAAGGTCTCGGGCGTCCTTTTGGTCTCCTTGATTTTGTCAAGAAGCTGGCTCCAGTACAGAGTCTTGTTTTTCCATACCGCCGCCCTTCTGGAGGAGGCGACGGCCAGAGTGACCGTACCGTCATTTTTTATCGTCATATTTGTTATCACCTTCTTTAATCTTTCATGTAAAAGGGCGCCTCAAAGCCCGCCGCGTTGAGGGGCAGGCCCGGAGCCCAGCCGGGGCTTTGGCCCATTATGTCCAGCACCTCTTTAAGAGAGCCTTGACCTATGGGCGTATCGAGAATGACCTCGTCATGGACATGAAACACTATCTCATATCCGGCTGCCCACAAGGCCCTCATGGCGTCGCGGAGGCAGTCACGGGCGGTGGCCTGAACTATATTTTCCACCAGCTTGCCGCCATAGGTTTTTTGCCTCGACCATGTCTTTTTCTCCTGGTCGACCCCCATATAGGTGATGCTCTGCTTATTGAACTCAGGCTCCGGCTCCAAACGTGGGCGGTAATAAGCCAGTCTCCTGCCGGAAGGAAGGCGGACAAAAAGATAAGGACCCTTGCAAAAGAACTGAACGCCGTGGCGGAGTGTCGCCTTCTCTCCCTGCACCGCCCTGACGGCGGCCTCCTCCACATCGTACCAATAGCGGACTATATGCGGGTTGGCCTTTCTCCAGCGGTTGACGATGCCCTGAAGCTCCTCCTCGGGGATGCCGCTTTCCAGAGCGCCCATGCGCTTTAAAGCTCCCACCCCTCCCTGATAGCCGCAGGCCAATGTGGCCACCTTGCCCTTGGGGCGGAGGTCTGCGTGAACGCCGCCTTTTTTTATGTCGTTTTTTGCCCTGTGGAACATCATGGCGGCGGTAGCCTCATAGATAAGGCCGTCCCCTCTGAACTCCTCCAGCACCCACGGCTCATCGGCCAGCCACGCGATAACTCGGGCCTCGATGGCGCTGTAATCGGCTATAATGAATCTACAGCCCTCTGAGGGAATAAAGGCTGTGCGTATCAGCTGGGAGAGTACAAAGGGCGGCGAGCTGAAGGCCATTTCCAAAAGCTCAAAATCCCCCTCGCACACCAACTCTCTGGCCAGCGCCAAGTCCTTGAGCTTGTTTTGCGGCAGGTTCTGCACCTGTACCAGCCTTCCGGCCCAGCGGCCCGTGCGGTTTGCACCGTAAAACTGAAGAAGGTTATGGACGCGGCCATCACGGCACAAGCCCCTCTCCATTGCCTCATACTTGCTGACCGAGGTCTTGGCCAGCTCGGAGCGGATAGTCAGCATTCTGCGGCCCTCGGGGCTTTTTACTCTTGCCATAAGCTCAGGCATGGCCTCCTTGTTCAGGCTCGTCACCTCTATGCCCTCCCTTTCGGCCAGCCACCTTTTGAGCTGTGGCGCGCTATTCGGGTTTTCAAGGCCGGTGATGGCCTTGGCCTCCTCTATCAGACGGGCGGTATATTCGTCGTTCAGCTCTATCGCCCTGCCCATAAGCACTTTGTCAACCCTGACGCCCATATCGTTTATATGCTGGTCGTGCCGCCACGCCAGCTTTTCCTCCTCGGGAATATAAAAGACGGACAGTCTTTGTCTGATATCGGCCTCCACATCCACATCGCGGATATTGTATTTTTTGAACAGCTCCCATTTTTCGGGGGCGTCAGAGGGGAGGTTGCGCGTGCGTCCGCCGTTGGATTTAGTGGCTTTGCAGGGCTTGCAAAAGTAGCTTATAAGTTCCTTGCCCTCGGTCATTTTCTGTTTTTCCAACCCCAGCGTCTCGCCCACCTCGGCCAAGGTTCCGGGCAAGCCGAGACTGGCGGCCAAAACCATAGTGCAACTCCATTGCTCCGCAGGCATAGGCGTCTGAAACCAACGGGCCAAACAAGCCCGCTCAAAGGCGGCGTTATATGCCGTTTTCAGCACTGAGGGGTCGGTCAACAGAGACATGAACTCACCGGCCTTGGCTCCATCACCGCAGGCTATATCCAAAAGCCTGGTCGGCCCGTCATCCACCTTATATGATATAAGCAGTATTTCAAAATCCTCTGATTCAGCGTACGGACGGACGCCGCAGGACTGCAAATCTACGCTTGAATAGGTCTCTATATCCACAGCCATTGTCCCGGGCACCGCTTCTCACCTCCTTATGATAAGGGCCCCACCGCCTCGCGGCGGCAGGGCACCGTGTTACTTTATTTAAACAAGATCGTCAAAATCCTCGTCGCCCTCATAGTCATCGTCAAAGTCATCCTCAGCGCGACTGCGGCCGCCCAGCGGCTCGCCGTCTGCCACCTTCTGGATGTTATTCAGTCCGGCGGCTACGCCGTTATTACCGGAAGTGGAGAACGGATAGAAATTAACGGAAAAGCGGCAGTAGCAACCGCTGTATACCTCAGAGGTATCCATAATCTCGTGCTTGGCCAAATCAATAATACCCGGCGCGTTTTTGCTATTGGCATTGAAAAAGTAGCTGTTGGCAAACACCTCGTCATCGGGCCTTTCCTCATCACCGTCGCGCAGGGGAAGCTTGAGATTGGAAGGCTTCTTGCCTCTCCACTTGGACTTGACGCCCTCCTGAACCGCGGCGTCCACGGCGGCGCGTATCTTCTTTATGGTCTCTTTATCACTTTTGGGGATGATTATACAGGCCCCGTATTTCGGCTCGGATGTGCCGTCGATGCTCGAAGGCTCCCATACATGGGCATAGGACAGGCGGCACTTGCCGGTAATGACTTTTGTAGGATGATTGTTTACATTAGACATATTTTTTCTCCTTTTTTAAAACAACGGAATATCTTCTTCAAAGTCGCTGACGGCTTTAGCCGCCGTGTTCAGCTCGGGGCGCTTATCGCTCTCGGGTACCAGCGTAGGGGCGCCGACCGATTTCTCAATGAGACAGCCCGCCAGCTCTTCCAGCTTCTTAACCCCCACCAGCTTTTCCATAGCGGTAATGCCCAGCAGTTCTTTGGGTTTATAAATGTCGGCGGCGGCAAAGCCTGCCTTTTTAAGCAGACGGGCAATCGCGCCCTCATCTACATAACGGCGGTTAGCGCGGCCCTCTACCAACTTCCAGCCGGGGAAGCTCACACCGTGATTGACTGCGGCGTCTTCCGCATACTCTTTGACCTTGTTGGCCCACGCCAGCAGGTCCGGAATGCGTGTCAGCACCTCGGCTATCTCTGTCTTATCCATGAGGGCGGGCTCCTGAAAGTCCTTAACCGCCAGCTCCAGCTGGTACTTCGCACGAGCCTTGCATAAGGCTCTGGCCTTACACCACTTGCAGGTCGCCTCGCTTGGGGCGAAAGACCCCCCTCCTGCGTAGGCCAAAGCGGCGCGCGGTTTCAGGAAATTTTCGGCCCACTCCTCCAACTCGCCGCGGCTTATGACGGCAGTGGAAATACTGTCAAGCCTCGGCTGATAGATAGTCATGCGAATATCGGTTATGTCATAAAAGAGGTCGAAGGCCGATAAACAGCCCAGCGCGTAAAGCTTCATCTGAGGGTTGTCCTCTGCTTTGACGGGAATACCGGCCCCGTATTTAAGGTCGATAACATCTATAAGGCCGTCGGCAAGGATAACGCAGTCGGCCGTGCCGAAGCCATCGGGAACATACTCGGAAAAGTCCACCCTCTGCTCTATATGCATACAGAGGGCGCCACAACGGTCCTTGACTTCAGCCGCGCGCTCTCTCACAAAGTCTGCGTAGCCCACCATATGCTCCAGCATTGCGATTGAATACTGTGGGTCGGCTTCGACCTCGGCCAGCTCCTCCGATATGTCGTCGCACTCATACTCGGTACGCAGAAGGAGTTCTCCCAGCCTGTGGGCAAGAGTGCCCTCCGCAGCGTAAGCGCTGCCGGTATCGGGCAGGCCCTCCTCCAGACGGGCGCTCGGCGTGCATATAAGCCAACGATGAGCGCTTGACGGGCCTAATAACGCGTGACTATTCGGCATTCAGCTCACCCAATCTTTTCATGAACTCAGGGTACTGCTCCGGCTTCAATGCTGTCATACTGTTAGCGTCCAAAGCCTTGAGAATGGTCTGTACCGCCGCTTTGCCGTGGGTTCTGGCGGCGGCTACCCCCGCCGCTCGAAGCTCCTCCAGAGTATATGTCCTTTCGGTGACAGGCGCCTCGCCTATAGGCTCGGACTCTGCCCACGGGGCTATATCCTCGGGCATAGGCGAAGGACTTTGAGCCTTCTCAGTTTGAGTGGCCGTCTTATTTCTCTCCTCCGCCACGCCCTCTATCAGGCCGACTATCTTTGCCAGCTCGGCCAAATCGTTTAACGCCTCGGCGGCGCTGTCAGCCGCAATTTTAAGCTCAATCATTTTTTATTCTCCTTTTTTATTTTCCTTCCGGCGCACCCGGGGCACACATACCCGCTTTTAGGCACCACGGCCAGCTTGCTTACTATCCATCGGCGCCCGCAGACGACGCAGGTCTCATGCCTCAGGCCCTCAGTCCTCTGCTTGCTCATGGCACATCTCCCTTATTTCATTGAGCCAGTCGGCCACTGTGCGCCTGACGGCCCACGCCATGGCGGGAAGTATCCAGATAAGCAGCTCGCCGCCCACGGCCTCGTAGCCTCTCCGCGCCGTGGCCTGATGATGGGCGATCTCATATGTAATGACTGTCAGGGCCATTATCACGGCGGCCTTCCACAGCTTGTCCTTAATCGGGATATGCGGGTTCTGCATACTGCTCTCTCGCCCCCTCCATACAATTTGAGCAAATTATCTTTCCGGCCAGCTCATAATAGCCGCCCCATTCGGGGATGTATTCCAGGCACTCATCGCACCTTATGCCGCTGAGCTTGGGCTCCTTCGGCTCCAGATACTCCCTTTCGGCCCTATTAAAGGCTGATCTGTTAAAGCTATTCATGATCCCCCTCCGCCGGAGCGTTGAGCCACTCCTCAAGGCATTTGCGGCAACGCTCACGGGGAATGACGCCGTCGCGGAATATCATTTCACCCTCGCATATATCCAGATGCTGACAAAAATCGATCTCGCTCCTGTCCAGACCGATAAGGGCGTCGATCAGGCCGTCAAGGCCCCTTTCGAGGATCCTCCCGCCACGGGTGTTCTCGTCGATCTCAATGGTTATCCTTTTCATAATATCCTCCGATTTTATTTTTGGATTAAGTTCCGGCGTTATGATATGTCGCCGTGTGTCGCCTTCCGTCGCACACCGTCAATAATGTTTTTTACCGTCGTATTATGTAAATATCCAATGATTAAGGTGGAAAAATATGACGAAAACAGAATCGCTTGTGCGCTCGATTTTCGGCATCGTCCGAAGCGACATCCGTCCGCTTATATATGCCGTAGACACCGCCATTGAGCTGATGTTTGTACAGGGCATACCCATGGATGATATCCTCGTGACAAAGGATGTCTATCCCGTTGTGGCCCAAAGGCTGAGAACGGTATCCGTCAAGGGCATTTCCCGCCGCATCGAGCGGCTGTGCAACCAATGCTGGAGCAACCTGCTGGCCTCCGACCGTGTCACGGAGATCATCGGAGCCCCGTTGAAGGATATCACCTCTCCCAGAGATATGATTTTTTATCTGGCCTTTTATGCCTATCTCGGCGTCCCGTTCTTCAAGGCTATCGAGCAGACCCCTTCACTGTTATTCGGGTGACAAGTCCCCCGATATATTGCCGCTTTGAAGACATAATTTATCGTCGCGGTCGATGGGGCACTCCATCCTGAGGGTTTTATATATCCTTCTCAGCTCGCCCAGTCTGAAGGTGTCGGGATCTACCAGCTTGGCCGACAGGGTAGAACGGCCAAGGCCGACGCGCGATGCAAGCTGGGATACCGTCGACATCCCCTGTCGGGCCATTCCCATACGAATGACGCGCCTCAGCAGCTCATCGTTTTTTGCCTTTTCGGTCAGTGTGATCTTCGGCATTCTCTCTCACCTCCTTTTGCTGTCCAGATAAACGGACTGTTTCTTTGCTATCCTTTAATCATCCTCCCTAATGCATGATAAAAAATGCATGGCCGTTGGGGCTTGCAGTAGCGTTACTTCTGTCTAAATATTTAGACATTATCGTCAAAAAAAAGAGCTGACACTGTTGTCCCGAGCGCCTTGGCAATTTTATCAAGCGTCTTAGTCATCGCGTCGCGGCCTCCGTTTTCCAGGTACGAAATGGCCTGACGGCTCACTCCACTTATGATCGCCAGCTCCTCCTGCGAGAGATTTTTGGACTTGCGCAGCTCCCTGATTTTACAATTCATTTTCTTCCTCCTTTCGTCTAAATTTTTTGACAAGATGATGATACCTCATTCTACATCCGTTGTCAATAGCTTTTTACAAAAATCAAAAAGTTTTTACATTCCTCTTGACATATCAATTTGGATGGTGTAAAATTTTTTTGACAAAAGCACAGGAGGATATTTATTATATGACCTTGGCGCAATTAATCGTGGATTACCGGCATCAGCACAACCTATCTCAACGGCAGATGGGTGCACAGTGCGGCCTATCAACAGGATACATATCCTTAATCGAGAAGGAGATCAACCCCCAGACAGGCAAACCCATGGTGCCTACTCTTGGCGTGCTTAACAAACTTGCGCTGGGTATGTCAATGACCCTTGACGAGTTAATATCCGGGTGTGATGATATCCATGTTGAACTGAGCGACAAGCCACTCCCGGGCGCGCTGGACGATGACAGCCTTATGTATGCGCTGTTTGGCGACCCTTCCAAAATGACCACGGATGACTTGGACGATGTGCGCAATTACGCGCGCTATATTGAGGAGAGAAAACGAAAGGAAAAGAAGAAAGAATGACCCTGACCGAGCTATATGCACTGGCTGACGACAACCAAATAACGATTGACAGCTATGAACTGCACTCCCGCGAGGCGCTGTCTGTCATGGATGACGACGGACGCTGCTATATAGCTATTGATCCCATGCAGCTGACCGGCTACGACGACGAGCGTTGCAAACTGGCTCACGAGCTGGGCCACTGCGTGCAGGGTGCCTTTTACAATAGGTTTGCTTTATGTGATGTTCGCCGAAAACATGAAAACCGCGCAGACAAATGGGCAGTCAAACACCTGATAACTGTGGACGAGCTTGATGACGCCATCGCCGAGGGTTGCGGCACTATCTGGGAACTGGCCGAGCATTTTGGCGTGACGGAAGATTTTATGCGTAAGGCCGTGTGCTACTATGTCCATGGCAATCTGGCCACCGAGCTGTATTTTTAGGCATAAAAAACCGCCCCTATCGCGCCGGAACATCTGTATGAGTGTAGCCAGCCTATCGAAGGTGCCGATTAAAATAAAAAATGCCCCTCCGGCTGGGGGGCCGAAGGGGCATAACGGTATTATGGAGCGTATGCATCCATAACACAGTAGGCAACTGTATTATATCATACGCTCCTTTTGAATACAAGTTTTTTCAAAAAGGAGTGCTATTATGGCAAAAGCAAAAAAGACCCCCTCCGGAAGGTGGCGCGTCCTGCTCTACACAGGCAAGGATGAAAACGGCAAAAGGATATATAGATCCTTCACAGCCGACAGCCGCAGGGAGGCCGAGTTTGCGGCGTCGGAATACGCCGCCACCAATCACAATGACGGCGACCCGTCCGCCATGACTGTCGGCGAGGCTATTGACAAGTATATCGACAGCAAACGCAACATTGTATCGCCGTCGACACTCAAGGGGTATTTGAGCATACGACGCAACCGCCTGGCAGGCCTCAGAGATGCGCGCCTCTCGTCGCTGACAGCCGAGACTGTACAGAGAGCCATCAATTTTGAAGCGTCAGCCTTGTCGCCAAAGACGGTACGAAATATTTTTGGGGTGCTTACTTCCACTCTGAAAATGTTTACGCCGGAGCTTCGCTTTGATATCACTCTTCCGGCGAGAAAAAAGCCCGATTTACATATACCCACGCCTGAAGAGATAAGCAAAATATATGATGTGGTCAAGGATACGGATATGGAGATACCCTTTTTGCTGGCGTCACAGTGCGGCCTGCGCCGCTCCGAGATATGCGCCCTCAAATGGCAGGATATCGACGATACCCATGTGACCGTTAAAAACGCTGTTGTACGAGGCCCTGACGGGTACACTGTCAAGCAGCCTAAATCTTATGCCGGTTACCGTGAAGTCGGATGCTCCAAAGCGCTGGCCGACAGACTGCGTGTCCTAAAAAGGGGAGACTCAGATATGGTATGCGCCATAGACCCATCCAATTTGACCAGCAAATGGCTTCGCCTCTTGGCTTCCGCAGGACTTCCGCATTGCCGTTTCCACGATTTACGCCATTATTTTGCCTCTATGGGCTCCCTTGAGGGCATACCTTCAAAATACATGGCAATTATGATGGGGCACAGCTCCACCGCCATGGTGGACAAGGTGTACAGTCATATATTTCCCGAGAGCCTTAATGTGTTCAACGACAGGATCCTCTCTCACACTGATATCCTGCTCGGCAAGGCCGCTTCAAACGATGACCGCTGACCCTGTGCGAGTTGCTTTTCGAGTTGCATAATTTATTTTTCAGTTGCTTTTAAGACATTTTTCAAAACATATGTTCCCAAGTTTTTTACATTGAAACAATCGCCGTATCGCTTGACAAATAAGGAAAAACCCCTCGAGGCTTGAATATCAAACCTCGCGGGGTATGGCGGAGCGGGTGGGATTCGAACCCACGGACCTTTTTACAGGTTTACCCGATTTCGAGTCGGGGCCGTTATGACCACTTCGATACCGCTCCGTATATGATTTTTGCGCCCGAAAGGGATTTTTCAGGCAAATAATAGAATACAATAAAAGCCGCCGTTTGTCAATAGCCACAGGGGTTTTTGCCGCGGGGGGTGAAAACAAAAAAGCACGGGCCTTACGGCCCGTGCTTTATCTGCTCTGAAAATTAGAGGGGACGAACGTTGACAGCTCTCAGCTTGCCTGTGTTCTTGGGATCATCCTCGACCTCGAACTCGACCTTCTGGCCCTCTTCAAGTGTCTTAAAGCCGTCGACCTGGATAGCCGAGAAATGAACAAATACGTCGTCTCCGCCCTCGTCGCAAGCCAGGAAACCAAAGCCCTTTGTAGCGTTGAACCATTTAACTGTGCCTGTTTTCATGATGATTTCTCCTTTTAACGGCGCTTTGCGCCAAGATGTTGGACTCGGACGGCAATTAAAAAAACTCACATATTTTAGTAATTCAGGAAAATACAGCATGAATTACAAAAATATGTGAGTTCAATTAGTACATTCAGAATCCATTATCATAATACCATTCCGTCAATCGTTTGTCAACAAAAAACAGGGATTATACAAAAAATAATCCCTGTTTTTATCGGCCCTGTCAATCAAAGCTTACTCGGGCGCTTTTAAGGATTCGACCATGGAGACCTTTTTAAGCCTTTTGAGCATAAACAGGCTGACGGCCAGCGAAAAGAGCATTGTCATCAAAAAGGCGTTGAAATAGCTTTTCGTGACTATCACCCTGCCGAACATGACCATGTCCACCTCGGCCGTCCTGACGACAAAGGCGTGCAGCACCTTGCCGAGGGCCATGCCCATAAGACCGCCGAGAGCCGACAGGATGTTGGTCTCCTTGAGGATATAGGAGGCCACCTCACCCTCGTAAAAGCCCAGAACCTTGAGGGTGGCTATCTCCTTGTGGCGCTCGTTGATGTTGATATTGGTCAGGTTATAAAGAACGACAAAGGCCAGCAGACCGGCGCTGACAATGAGGACTATAACTATCATATCTATGCTCTTGAAGGTATCTCCGAAGTTTTCGGCCGTGTCCTGAGTGAAGGTACATGAGACGGCCGAGCTGCATTTGAGTATATCCCGTGCCAAAGCCTCCCTTGTCTCCTCGTCCGGCCTGCCTGCGCGGCAGAACAGCATATTCATTTCGGCCTGTCTGCCGAAAATGCTCTCATAAAGGTCGGGGGCCACATATATAAAGCCCTGTATATAGTTTTCGGTTATTCCGGCCAGAGTGACGGTCACCTGTTCCCCGTCGGCGTCCTCCAGCGTTATCTCGTCGCCCACCGAAGCGCCGATGGTTCGCGACGCTTTTTCTGTCAGCACGGCCCTGCCGGGACCGAACTCCACGGGGTTATGGCCCACGCGTGTACGGAAAAGGACATAATCCTCGGCAAACATATTCGGGTCCTCAGGCACGTATATCGTCACCTCCGAGGTAGCGCCGCCCTTCAGCGACACCTTGCCGCTCTCCTGACCGACGGCCATATAGCCGTCAAGGCTTTCAACTATTGCCGACAGCCTTTCGTCTATCGGCTCCTCGTCGGGCGGTCTGACGCCCACCATGAGATCAAAGCCCCAAAGGGTCTCGAACTGGTTGCTGAGTATATCCGATATGGAATCCCTCAAGCCGAAGCCGGCCACCAAAAGGGCGGCACAGCCCGACACGCCGACGACCGTCATAAAGAACCTCTTTTTATACCTGAAAAGGTTCCTGACGGTCACCTTGCCGTTAAAGGAAAGGCGGCTCCAGATGAAATCTATTTTTTCAAGGAAAACCCTCTTGCCCGGCTGCGGAGCCTTGGGCAGCATGAGGGAGGCCGCCGATTCCCCGAGAGATTCACGGCATACCCACCATGTGGCCGCCATGATGCAGGCAAGGGTTGAAAGAGACGAAAAGGCGGCGTAGCCCACGTTGAATGGGGTGTATAGCTCGGGCAGGCGGTACATTATGCCGTAGGCGTGCCATATGACCTCGGGGAACACCCTGAAGCCGACGGTCAGGCCCAGCAGGCTGCCCGTCACCGACGCCGAAAAGGCATAGATGAGGTATTTTGAGGATATGGCGCCCGAGGAATAGCCCAGCGCCTTCATGGTGCCGATAAGGCCTCTCTCCTCCTCGACCATCCTCGTCATGGTGGTCAGGCAGACGAGGGCTGCTATCATGAAGAAGAAAACGGGAAACACCTTGGCTATTGACGCCACCTTTTGTATATTGCTGTCAAAGCCTGCCGTCACAAGTATGCTGTCCCTGTCGAGGACATACCATTTCGGCTCGGAGATGTCCTCCAGCTTGGCCTCGGCGTCCCTTATCTCGTATTCGGCGTCGGCCAGCTTCTGTTCGGCCTCGGCCTTGGCCTCCTCATAGTCCTTTTTGCCCTCAGCAAGGTCGGCCTCTCCCTTGGCTATGTCGGCTCGGGCCTTTGAGACCTCTTCCTCCAGCTCTTTCTTGCCGTCCTCAAGCTCCTTTACGCCGTCATAATATTCGCGCCAGCCGTCTTTAAGGTCTGTCTCGGCCTGCGCTATATCCTTTTCGGCGTCCTCAAGCTCGATTTTCGCGTCCTCCAGCTCTGTTCGGGCGTCCTCCAGCTCGGCCTCGGCCTCCTCAAGCTCGCGGCGGCCGTCCTCAAGGGTCAGCCACGCGTTGAGAAGCTGCCTTTTGGCCTTTTTCAGCTCGTTTTCACCGTCGTATATCTTGTCCCATCCGCGGCTTATCTGGTCCGCCGCTTCGTCAAGCTGTCTGCCCGTGGCCTCCAGCGCGGCTCTGCCCTCGTCCAGTTCGGCCTGGCCCTGCCTTATTGGGACGAGATAGGCCCCTATGGCCGCCTCGACCGCGGGGTCGGAATCGGCTATATCTATCAGCATTTGGGCCGACGTCACGCCGCTGAGGCCCAGCATTTGAGCCAACGCCGCGGCGGAAGCGTCAAGCTGCTCCTGCCCCGCCTGAAGCTGCTCCAGACCGGCCTTGTATTGGGCGTATCCGGCGTCGTACTTGCTTTCGGCCTCCCTTAACCTGCGGCGGCCGGAGGAGAGGGACTTTTCGCCGTCCTCATACTCCTTTTTGCCCTTTTCGTATTCGGCAAGACCCTCCTCATAATCGGCCCTGCCATCCTCGTATTCTTTAAGACCGTCCTGATATTTCGCCAGTCCGTCCTCATATTCCTTTTTTCCGTCCTTATAGTCCTGTTTTCCCTTTTCAAGGTCTTTTTCGCCCTGAACAAGCTCCTCATAGGCGTCGGCCAGCTCCCTTTCGCCGTCGGCAATCTCCTGACGGGCCTCGGTCTCCTTTTCATTGAGGGTGCGCTTGCCGTCGGCAATGTCGGCCTCGGCCTTGGCTATCTTATCCTCGGCCTTGGCAAACTCCTCGTCGGCCTCGGCCTTTTTATCATAATAGGTCGCCCACGCGTCGTCTATCTTCTCACGGGCCTCGGAAAGCACCCTGCCGTGGCGCGAGTATTTCTGCGTCTCGGCAAGCTTTTCTATCCTGTCGACGACGGGGGAGGCGACCTCCCAGTAGCCGTCGCTCATGGATATCTCACCCTCGGCGCCCTCTACGGTCAGATATACGGCAGTGTAATAATCCATGTCGAAAGCATCTTCCGACACATAAACCACCTGGCTTATCTTGCCGTTTCCGACGGAGGTCTGTTCCCTCTGCATAGACATATAATAGGGGTTTTCAACCACGCCGACAACGGTAAGCTGTCGGGGCAGGAAGATATCGTCGGTGTCGCCGTCGTTCTGGGGGGAATATTCCAGCTTTTCGCCTATTTCAAGGGCGGCGACGGCCTCGATGGTATGCTCGACAAGACATTCTCCGCTCTTTTCGGGCAGGCGTCCCGAGACAAGTGTCAGGCGGTTGACGGGACGGTCAAGCATGACTTCCGGCTCAAGGCCGATGACGGTGACCCCTATCGTCTCGTTTTCGGGCGTGACAAAAAGAGCGTCAAGGTTTTTGACGGCCATGACGCTTTTAACTCCGTCTATCCTCTCAAGCTCCTCGGCGTCGCCCATGTCGAGGCCGACGTTTGAAAGCACCCTCACGTCGGCCAGACGGTTATTTTCAAAGTACCTCGAGCCCGAAAGGGCCATATCGGGCGTGGCCGCCGACAGTCCTGCCAAAAAACCGACCCCGAGGGCCGAAATGGCGAAGATGGCGGCAAAGCGGCCCATGGAGGACTTGATGGAGCGGAATATCATTTTGGCAGTCAGCCTGTTCACCTTACCACTCTATCCTTTCCACCGGCAGAGGCTCTTTATTTATCCTCATGGATTCCACCTGTCCGTTCTTGACGGCTATAACCCTGTCGGCCATGGCCGTGATGGCCTGGTTGTGGGTGATGACGATTACCGTCTTGCCCGTGCGGCGGCAGGTATCCTGCAAAAGGCCGAGAATGGTCTTGCCCGTGTTATAGTCAAGAGCGCCCGTCGGCTCGTCGCACAAAAGTATCTTGGGGTTTTTGGCTATGGCGCGGGCTATCGACACCCTCTGCTGTTCGCCGCCCGAAAGCTGAGCCGGAAAGTTGTTCAGTCTGTCGCCCAGCCCCACCCTTTTCAGGGTGTCGGCGGCGTCAAGGGGCTCGCGGCTGATGGCCCCGGCCAGCTCGACATTTTCAAGGGCCGTCAGGTTCTGCACCAGATTGTAAAATTGAAAGACAAAGCCCACGTCAAACCTGCGGTATTCGGTCAGCTCCCTGCCGTTCATTGCCGATATCTCGCGGCCGTCAAGCGTGACCCTTCCGCCGTCGCAGCTGTCCATGCCGCCGAGGATGTTGAGTATGGTCGTCTTTCCGGCTCCCGACGGCCCGACGATGACGCAAAACTCCCCCTTTTCTATCTCAAAGGAGACCTCTCTGGCGGCGTATATCTCCTGCTGGCCCATTATATATTTTCGCACGACCCTGTCAAACTCAATATAAGCCATCGATATATCTCCATTCTTTTGCGGCGCGTTGTATCAAGACGTTTATATATATTATATCATATTCGCATAAAAATAAAAACCCCGAGCCGCCTCGGGGCGTTCATTTTGTCATTATCCTGTCTTTTTATTCCATTATCGTCTCTCTCGTTTTGAGGTCGACGGAGACGGTCAGGCCCTCTCCCGGAGGGGAGGAGGCCGAGAAGGGATGGCCGAGAAGAGAAAGTATGCGCCCCGAAAGATAAAGGCCGATACCGCTGGAATGGTTCTCCCCATGGCCGTTATAGCCTGTATAGCCCCTTTCCCATATGCGCGGCAAATCCTCGGGCGGCACGCCCGGGCCTGTGTCGGAAACGGCCAGGACATATTCCGAGGGAGAATAGATTTTCACCTTGCCGCCTGCGGGGGTGTATTTGACGGCGTTGGAAACAAGCTGCTCCAAAACGAAGCCCAGCCATTTCTCGTCGCTCAGCACGGTCATTTCCGTGGGAATAAGCTCTATGCCGATATCCCTGCCGATAAAAAGGGCGGCGTGCTTTTTGACAGCCCTGCGGACGACCTCGTCAAGTGAAAAGCGGCGGAGAAGAAAATCGTTTGTCGGGCTGTCGACACGGGCATAGGCCATGGCCAGATCGACATACTGCTCGGTTTTGAAAAGCTGCTCTTTGAGCTCCCTTTTGCGGCCGCCCTCCTCCTTTTCAAGCAGCAGGTACATGGCGGCGATTGGAGTTTTTATATTGTGCGCCCACGCAGTGAAATAATCCCACATGAGGCGGCGCGTGTTCTCCTCCTCTTCCAGCCTTCGGCGGCAGGAATTATCCAGGCTGCCCATGGCGGCGAATATCCTCTCCTCCACAGGGTCAAGCCTTTCTTCGGCGGTAAAGTCCCTGAAAAGGGAGGGGTCTGAAGCCATACGGTCAAGCTTTTTCATTTTTGACGAAAAGTGTACGAAATCGGCCCACGCCGCCCCACCGAGAACAAAGGAGCTCAGCAGAAAGATATAAAAGGCCGCTTCGGGCAGGCGGTAAAGTGGCATAAGGGCAAAACAGACGGCCATAGCCGCGACATAAACGACTATGGCCGGGGCGCGGTATCGGAGATATTTTTTAAAGAGGCTCATATCATATACCCCATGCCCTTGCGCGTTTTGATGAAATCGGGCAGCCCGGCGGCCTCCAGCTTGCGGCGCAGGCGAGTCACGTTGACCGAAAGGGCGTTTTCGTCCACAAAGCTGTCGGTTGCCCAAAGCTTTTCCATCAGCGTGTCGCGGCTGACTATCTTGCCGGGCGAGGCCATCAGCACCGAAAGTATGCGGTATTCGTTGCGTGTCAGCTCCAGCTTTTCCCCTCCCACGCTGGCCGTGGCGTCGGCCGTGTTGAGGGTCAGTCCGCCGTACTCGGATATGTCCGAAGGGGAGGAGAAATCATAGACGCGCCTCATGAGGGCCTGCACCTTGGCCGTCAGTATGGCAAGGTCAAAGGGCTTGGCGATGAAATCGTCGGCCCCCGTGTTGATGGCCGTCAGAATGTTCATGTTGTCGGAAGCCGAGGAGATGAATATTATCGGCGCGTCGGAGCTTTTTCGCATCTCCCGACAGTAGAAAAAGCCGCTGCGCACGGGCAGGGAAATGTCCATCAGCACCATGTGGGGGCGGCAGGCGTCAAAGGTCTCCATAACTCTTGAAAAATCGCCGACGGTAAAGACCTCCATACCCCACGCCTCAAAATGCTCGGCCAGCAGGGAGGCTATCGTCTCGTCGTCCTCGACTATGAAAAGTCTCTTTTGGTTATCGCTCATGGCTTATATCTGTATGCCGGCCTTTCTGGCCAACTGGTCGGGATAAAGGGCGTGGCGGACGGCCGTCTCGGCCGTTATGACCCCCCTCTTATAGAGCTCGGCTATGGAGGAATCCATAGAGACCATACCCTCCTTGGCGAACATGGCGATGGAGGCGTCTATCTGATGTACCTTCTGATCTCGGATGAGGGTGCGTATGGCCGAATTGACGTGCATTATCTCAAAGGCCGGGGTCATGCGGCCGTCCACCGTGGGCAGAAGCTGCTGGGAGACGACCGTCTTGAGCTGGGTGGCCAGCTGGGAGCGTATCTGATACTGCTGGTTGTTGGGGAAAATATCTATAATGCGGTCTATCGTGTTGACGGCTCCCACCGTGTGGAGGGTCGAGAGGACAAGATGGCCCGTCTCGGCGGCCGTCATGGCGGTTTTTATCGTCTCGTAATCTCGCATTTCGCCCAGAAGTATGACGTCGGGGGCCTGACGCAGGCAGGCGCGAAGCGCCGTGACATAATCCTGTGTGTCGAGGGATACCTCGCGCTGGGAGATGATGCTCTTGTCGTTGCGGTAGAGATACTCTATCGGCTCCTCAATGGTGATGATATGGCCGCTGCGCGTCTTGTTTATCCTGTCGATGACGCAGGCCAGAGTGGTCGATTTTCCGTTTCCGGCCGGGCCTGTGACAAGGACGAGGCCCTTCGTGTTTTCCGAAAGCTCCATGACGGCGTCGGGGATGTTGAACTTTCTGTAATCGGGAATGCCGAAGGCTATCATGCGTATGACGGCGGCGTCCGAGCCGCGCTGCTTATATGCGCTGACCCTCAAACGCGAAAGCTCGGGCACCGAAAGGGCGAAATCGTCGTCCCCCGTCGCCTCGTAATGGGACATATCCCTGCCGGCCAGAGTATAGGCCTCGGTTATAAGCTGTCTGGCCGCCGGGGGCATGACCTTTTCATCGTCGACAGTGACGATGTTGCCCTCCGATTTATATGACAGGGGCTGGCCTGAGACGATAAAGACATCGGAGGCATGGTCATCCTTGGCGGCTTTGAGCAGCTCCATCAGTGTAAGCATAAAAGGCACCTCGCAAAAGTTTTCAATTTCACCAAAACTGTGTTTTGCACAACTTGGGGCGTCTTGTGACGTCCTCGCCGCCAGTGCGGCGTAACGATTTTGACGGTTCACCCCGGCAAAATCTATTAAATTATAGGGCGCCCATAAAAATTGAAAATTTTTATGGGAAAAGTTTATTGTCCGTCCCACACCTCTATCGACATATCGGGAGACCAGTCGCCCGTGTAAAGTATCACATAGGAGAGAAGCCGTGGGTCGGCTTCGGCCGTCATTTCGGCGCGTATGACGCGGCGGTCGTCTACGGCCTGTTCAAAGACGAGTATATTATCCTCCAAAAGGGCGTCGGTTTCAAGTGCCGCCGACGATATCCCGTCGCCGCCCCTTAGCATTTCGGCGGCCCTTTCCATGCGCGAGCGGCAGGCGTAATCGGCCTCCAGCACGGCCTTTCTGTTGTCAAAGGAGGCCCTGGCCAGCTCAAGCTCGCTTTTGGCCCCCGAAAAGGTCAGCATGGCCAAAAGTGACATACAGAGAGAAATAAACACGACGCAGAGGGTTATTACCCCGGGCGGTATAGGCGAACGGTTTTTCACGGCTTCACCCCCTGAACGGCCCGTTGGGTCATGATTACGCGGCCGTCCTTTGACGCCGTTATGATAAGCTCGCTTCCGTCGCGCTCAAAGGAGAGGACGACGCCGTCGATACATATGTCCCCTCCGTCGCCTCCCATCATGGTGGAAACGGCCGCCTCGTCGCCCGTGGCCACATAACACTGGGCCGCCGAAAAAGCAAGGGAGGAGGCGCGGCTCAGCTCGTCGGCCTCGCGCCTCATGGAGGAAGCCGAGGTAAAGACGGTCAGGCATATCGAAAGGGCGGCCGAAAGGACGGCCGTCATTATAATGGCCTCTATGAGCAATATGTTGCTTCCGCCGCGCTTCATCTCTCGCCCTCCCGTCCTATGACCGAAACATAACCGAAGCTGTCCTCGCCGTCAACATCAAAGGCGAGATAGATAAGATTCGGGGCCGCCTGCACAGGTTCGAAGGCCCGGCAGGGGACAATATCCATGCCCTCGCTCGGCCCCATGCCGCTGTCGGCCAGAGCGAACAGCTCCTTGAGCATACCGTCCTGGCAGTATATCTGGGTTATGTAGAGTTCCCCCTCGTATTCTTCCTCTATCGTCAGGCAGGGCAGGCCGTCGATATCGCCCACATACACCCTTCCCCTCTCGTTGCCGCCGAGAGCCTTGGCCGTGGCGTAATCCACAAGGGTACGGGAGGAATAGGAGGTGTCGAGGGCGCGCCGCGAGGCGTGATAGGCCGAAGCTCCGGCCGTGACGGTACGCATCAGCATGACGCCCATAAGGGTGGCCAGCATGAGGCAGGCGGCCCTGCCGAAAAATGACATGGCTTTATTGTTCATGTAATTCCACCACCGTTATATCAGGCATAATGTTCGATGCGAAGATGGTATAATGAACGTCGTATTTGGACTCGTCGACGGTTATGCCGTATTTTTCGCAGAGGTATTCAAGGGTGTCGGGGTATGCCCCCTCGCAGGCATAGCAGGAAAGGGCGCCGCGGTAAAGGCTCTGGGCCATCATATCGGAGGAGGCCCTTTGGTTTTCGTCGTCCACCCTCGCGGCCTGACCGACGAACATATAGGCGCACAGGCCGAAAAGCAGGCACATGGCCAGCGGGTAAAGCAGTTTTTTCATAGGCTCACACCGAAGCTATCAGGGAAGCCAGAGGCGACATGACCGACAGCAGTATGACCCCTGTCATGATAGCCATGACGGCCACCAGCGCCGGCTCGACCGAGGAGAGGGTCTTATCCAGCTTGTCGTTTGCCGATTTGTCCATTCTCTCGGCCAGCTGCTCCATAACCGTGTCGGCGCATCCGCCGCGGACTCCGGCGTCCAGCAGTCTCGCCATGGAGGGGTCGAGCATACCGCACTGCTCCATTGCCGCGCCGAAGGAAGCTCCCCCCGACATGGCCCTCAGGCACTGGTCGAGGGGGTCGCGGTCGCGCGCCACGGGAATGGCCATTCTCACTGCCGTGTCGCTGTCGGCTCCGGCCCTCATGGCCATGGCCATGGCCGACACGCAGGAGGCCTTGTCGGACGCCTTTCCCCAGCCCGTCGTACCGAGGAAGGAGCGGGCAAAGCCCTCGATATTGACAAGGCACACTATGACGGCGGCGGCCAGCGCCAGAAGCACACCGACGGCTATGGCCATATGGGCAGATATCCATAGACCTATGGAGGCAAAGACAGAAGCCATGCCCGTCAAGGCTCCGCCGCTCTGGGTCAGGGCCGAGGCCATGACGGGCAGCACCTTGGCGCACAGCACCCCCTGCACACATAGCATCAGCAGGAATATCATCGAGGGATAAAGTATGGCCGAGGATAGGGCCGATTTCGCCTCCTCCAGCCTCAGGTAATAGCGGCCCAGCGAGGCCGTCACCTGCTCCAGATTGCCCGTTCCCTCGCCGACCTCTATCATGGCCGTCATAAGGGAGGGAAAGCCGGCCTGTTTGAGCGCCGAGGAAAAAGGCTCGCCCGTGTCGATAAGCTCAAGGGCCTTTTTTATCTCCTCCGCCATGGGGGAATCGCCCCCCTCCGTGCAAAGCTCCAGACCGTCCCTGGGAGATATGCCGCTGTTGAGCAGTATGGAGAGCTGGGTGCATATGTATGACAGCTCGTTATTTTTCGATGACTTTTTACCCATAGTGATAAAAACTCCTTGCATAAAAATAGGGGGGCTTAAAGCCCCCCGTAATTTTTTCTCAATACAGGTATTTTGCCGAGTAGTTGGCGCCGTCACCGATATATTTCATAATGGCGTCGCTGCTGTTGCCGCTGGAAGCAAAGGTGGGATCCATCAGCTTCCATGTGGTGCCGTCGAAGAAGATGACACCCTCGATCCAGCCGCTGTCCTCGCTCCAGGTGTTTATCCACGCGTGGTAGGCCTTGCCGGCATAGCCGACAACAAGCTTGGTGGGCACGCCCTGGCTGCGGAGCATGGCCGTCATGACGGCGGCATAGTCAAAGCAGATGCCCTTGCCCGTGCGATAGACCTCGTCCACATCGGGCAGATAGCCCGACTGAACCGTTTTGGCCTTGGCCGTGTCGTATGAAATATTGTTGATGACATAGCTGTAAACCGCGTCGATCTTGTCTGTCGTCTCGGTCTTGCCGGCCACAAGCTCGGCGGCCTTGGCCACGACGGCGCTGTCGGCAGTATAGTTGACATACTGGTTGGGCAGCAGGAAGGGGGCGAACTCATCCTTCAGGCTGACGTTGACAGAGGCCGAATATACGCCGCTGTACTTTGTATCCTTGATGTTCTGGAAAACGCCGATGGAATAGTTGCCGTTGCCGTCGGAAAGGGGAAAGACCTCGTAAGTCCCGTCAGACTTCAAATCGTAGGTATACTTCACCCCGGAGGGCCCGGTGATGATGACCTTTTTCTTCGCGGTACTTGTACCTGTATACTTTATCATAACATATCCGAGGTCCAAATGTGAAGCATCAATTACGGCATTTTGATTGGAATATACATTTTTTCCGTCGGCCGAGGGCATAAGGGCGCCCGAAACAGGGGCGGCGCCCAGAGGCACCTCCATTCCGTCGGGTATCTCAAGCTCCATATCCTCCTGCCAAAGCCCGTCGTCCTCTATGGGATTGTCCTGTCCTCCGCAGGCCGTCAGCGAAAAAAGGGTCAGCAGGCAGAGCAGCAGACTCAGATATTTCTTCATTGTTTCCATCTCCTTATGTAGCAACGCTGTGAATATTTCGGTTACAAAATGTTCAAAATGTGACTTTTCTGTGATTTAACATATAACCTTTTCTATATAATATCACCCTTCCCCCCGTTTGTAAAGGGGGTATAAATATTTTTTCTTTACAATACCGAAAGGGGTGCTTTATAATGATCATATAATATATTATACAATATTTTTTCGGGAAAGGAAATAGAAAATATGAGTATTGAGAGATTCGAGGGCAACGGCAGAATGAGCAAGGCCGTGCGCTGCGGCGGCGTTCTCTACCTCTGCGGCCAGACCAGCCGCGAAGGGGGCGACGTTCAGGCCCAGACAAGGGCCGTGCTGGCCAAAATAGACGAGCTTTTGGAAAAATACGGCTCCGACAGGGACAACCTGCTGACGGCCACCGTTTATCTCAAGGATATGGCCGATTTTGCCGCCATGAACGAGGTGTGGGACGCGTGGGTTAAGGACGGCAGCGAGCCGACGCGCGCCTGCGTCAGGGCCGAGCTGGCCTCCCCCTCCGTCCTTGTGGAGATAGTCGTTTCGGCCGCCGTAAAATAAAAGGTACGCTTTATAAAGCGAGGCTTGCGCCTCGCTTTTATTTTGCCGTTATTACCCGGGAGATTCCAAAAAGAGGCCCCGTTTTTTATGCTTGCGAAATTTCCCTCGCGGTTTTATTATTCAAAGACATTGTTGCTTTGGCCGAGATATGATACAATAACATTTAAAGAAAGTTTTTGGTGAAAGGAAAAAACAGATGGACGGCCGGAATGTTATCGACCTTTTCTGCGGCGCGGGGGGGCTATCCTACGGCTTTGAAAAAGCCGGATTTAATATTCTCCTCGGGATAGACAACGACGCCAAAGCTCTGGAGACCTTTGAACATAACCATCACGGGGCAAAATCCATTTGCGCCGACATTACCGATATAACCTATCAAAGCCACATCGCCCCCCTGCTGGGAGGGAAAAAAATCGACGTCATTATCGGCGGCCCGCCGTGCCAGGGCTTTTCCCTGTCCGGGCCGCGGAATTTCAGCGACCCTCGCAACAGATTATATCTCAGTTTTATCCGTCTGGTCGGCGAAATAGGCCCAAAGGCCTTTGTCATTGAAAACGTCCCCGGCCTTGTGGCTCTTTTTGACGGCATGGTAAAGGACGACATCATCGAAGCCTTTGAAAAAATGGGTTACAAGGTAAAATACCAAACCCTCTGCGCCGCGGACTACGGGGTGCCCCAGAACAGGAAAAGAGTTGTATTTGTGGGGGTAAAAGGGGGCAATACCTTTGAATACCCACCCGTTCAGACAGAGCAGGTCACCTGTGAAATGGCCCTGAGCGATCTGCCTCCCCTTGCGGACGCTTTGGGCGAGGAGATTCAAAGCTATGAAACGGATCCGCAAAATGAATATCAGAAACTGATGAGGGCAAGGTCGGCCGTAGTGCGCAACCATATCGCCGCAGCCCACAGCGAAAAGGTCCGCCGTATAATTTCCCTTGTTCCCGACGGGGGAAATTACAAGGATTTGCCCGACGAGTTTAAAAGCTCGAGAAATTTCCACGTTGCCTGGACCCGTTTCAACAGCCAAAAGCCGGCCCCCACCATCGACACGGGGCACCGCCACCACTTCCATTATAAATATAACCGCGTACCCACCGTCCGCGAATGTGCCAGACTGCAGTCTTTCCCCGACGATTTCATATTTTTCGGAAATAAGACACAGCAGTTCAGGCAGGTGGGCAACGCCGTTCCCCCTATAATGGCCCAAAGAATCGCCGAGCAGATGCTCCGCCTTTCGGAAAGCGAGGACAGCCGATGATATATCAAATACCCGAAGAGTATTATTTCAGGATACACCATCCGAGACCCCGTTTTAAAAACGACGTGGAAAACGTCCTGATATATGTGGCTCAAAGCATATCCGAGCTTGAGCCAATGCCCGAGGCCGACTTTGCCCAAAGGCTGAACGACGCCATTTACAGATATCCGGGCAACGCCAATAAAACGCCCAAGACAATCAACAACTGGAGGACTGAGATATCCTCCCTCTTCGGCTTTGTCAGGCACGTCGACGGCAACATCGCCGAGGCCGGCAGACGGGCGAGGGAGCTGGCGGAGGACGGAGACCTTGTGGCCTTTTTCAAGAGCTATCTCTATTCCTTCCAGTATCCCGGCGCCCACATCAAGCCTCACGCCATTCTGGAGCAGATAGAGCACGGCGTCCGTTTCAAGCCGGCTCAATATATCCTGCGCCTGCTGACATATATCAGGGAGGCCGAAGGGGCAAACATCGGCCTGACCAAGGGCGAAATATGCCACTGCGTCTTTAACGACCTGAGGGTCACAAGGGACGGCGAGGACGTCTCCCTCGTGTGGGAGCGCGTTAAAGCCAACAGAGAACGCCGCCTTTCCTACGACCTGACGGGAGACGTGATAAGGTATGCCGGGGATATAGTCGACTATATGGAAACAGCCAATCTTTTGAAGACTTGGGACGGCAGGACCTATTATCTCAACGAGGCGGAAAGCGAGACGATTCTAAAGTTTATCGAATCAAAGGAATGGTTTTCAGGCTATGACCGTATGATTGCCCATCGAAAAGGGTCTCTTGACAGCATCAACGGCCTTTATTCCGACTGGTTTTCATATGTCAACCGCGATATGGACACAACCGACTTCAAGACCGACATTCTGGCCTATATCGCCGCCGATGAGCGAGAATATGAAACGCTGAAAAACACCGGCAAAGAGATTTCACAGCGGCTCGCCGCCGAGGAGGGTTTCTCAACAAAGGATATAGGGGATATGGGAGAAAACCTTGTCCACGGCCACGAATGTATGAGGATGAAGCTCGGCGGACGCGATGACCTTATACATCTTATAAAGAGAATCCCCACGCAATTTGCCGTCGGATATGATATCAGCTCAGTAGAGCTTGACGAAAAGAAACGCTATATCGAGGTCAAAACCACCATATCCTCAAAGCCCCTTCATTTCAACACGGTACACCTGACGAAAAACGAATGGAAAACCGCCGAAACCACAAGGGCCGCATATTATGTCTATCGCCTGATGATAAGCAAAGGCTCAAAAAAGCTGTTCCTGCTTCAGGACCCCGTCGGCCTTTACAAACAGGATAAGCTACAAATGACGCCCAACGACGGCGCCGACATCACATTTGACCCCAAAACAGTGGGAAGATTTGAGGATTTGCTTGTATGGGAACATTAAAGGTCGCCTCCCTGTTCTGCGGCTGCGGCGGCACCGACGTCGGTTTGCTGGGGGGCTTTGATTTTCTCGGCCGACATTACGCGCCAAACGGCATGGAGATTGTCTATGCCAACGATATCGACAAAAACGCCTGCGCCCTTTTCGAGAAAAACTTCGGCATAAAGCCCGACAACAGGGATATCCGTCTGGTCTTTCCCGAGGAGCTGCCCCCCTTCGATATTCTGACCGGAGGCTTCCCCTGCCAGTCCTTTTCCATTGTGGCGCAAAACCCTCCCCGTCTGGGCATCGGCGACAAACGGGGCACTCTCTTTTTTGAAATGTGCCGCGTGCTGCGCCGGAAAAAGCCCAAATGCTTTATCGCCGAAAATGTCAAGGGCATCCTGACGGCCAACAAGGGGGCCGCCTTTCCCCTTATCGTGAAAGAGTTTGAGCGCAGCGGATATGATATTAAATACCAAGTCCTCAACGCCGCGTCCTACGGCGTGCCCCAGAAAAGGGAGAGGGTCATTATCGTCGGCTTCAGAAAGGATTTGAAAATAAGCTTTTCATTTCCCCCTCCGGTCATTGAAAAAGAAAAGGACTATGTCCCTCTTAGCGCCGTTATCGAAGCCGCCGTGCCGGAAAAATATTTTTTCAGTCAAAGGGCCGTCGACGGCATGATGAAAAACAGGGCGTTGATGAACAAGGGCCGCGCCCAGGATATCTCGGGGCCGTGCAACACTGTGGGTGCCCACCTCGCAAAGGTATCCCTCAACAGCACCGACCCCGTCCTGCTTTCAGAGGGGCGTTACCGCCGCTTCACACCGAGGGAGGTGGCGAGGATACAGTCCTTTCCCGAAAGCTATGAGCTTGTCGGCAGCGAAAGCGCCCAGTACCGCGCCCTCGGAAACGCCATACCTCCGGTCATGTTCTGGTATATTGCCAAAGCCGTCAGGGAAGCCCTTGAAAAGGCCGGGGAAAACAGCCTTTGATGTGAATTTTGCCCCTTAGTCTAAAAAAATAATGCACTAAAAAGCGATAGAATTTTTGGTATATTTTAATATTAAATAATTCTCCTTTCGGGAAAAAATCTGTTATAATATAATCAGATATTATAATTTGGAGGTTTACCCAAATGAACAAATACCTTGAGAGAGCCAATGAGCTTGTTCCCGAGCTGGTGGAGAACAGGCGTCATTTTCACCGCCATCCCGAGCTGAGAAACGAGCTTTTCGAGACGACGAAATATGTAAGAGCCAAGCTTGAAGAGATGGGCTATGAGGTCAACGAGATATGCCAGTGCGGCCTTGTGGCTCTGGCCGGGGGCAAAAAGCCCGGCAAGTGCATACTGATACGCGGCGATATGGACGCCCTGCCCATGCCCGAGGACACGGGCCTGCCCTTCTCCTCCGAAAATCCCGGAGCCATGCACGCCTGCGGCCACGACTTCCATATGGCCATGCTGCTGGGCGCCGCCAAGATACTTAAAGAACACGAGGACGAGATTGAGGGCACCGTAAAAATATGCTTCCAGCCAAACGAGGAGACCTTCGGCGGAGCCAAGGCCATGATAGAGGCCGGAGTGCTTGAAAACCCCCATGTCGACGTGGCCCTCGGCATACATATAGGCCCCATTGCCGACGTGGCGACCCTCGATTTCGGCAAGGGTCTGACCATGGGCTCGGCCGACGGCTTTGACATCCATGTCAAGGGCAGGGGCTGCCACGGCGCCGCCCCTCACAGAGGCGTTTCCCCCATAAACATCGGCACTCATATCTATCTCGCACTTCAGGAGCTGCTGGCTCGCGAAGTCGACGCCGTCGAGCAGTGTACGCTGACCGTCGGCTCCATGATATTCGGCGACGGCGCGACAAACGTAATCCCCTCCGAGGGCCATCTTTACGGCACAATGCGCGGCTTTAACGCCGAGCTGACAAAGTTTATGGTCAGAAGGGTCGAAGAGATTGCCAAGGGCACGGCCGCCACCTTCGGCGGCGAGGCCGAGGTCAACTGGCTCTTTTCCTCCCCGGCCATGTACTGCGACCCCGACTTTACCGATGAAGTCGTCCGTTACGCCGCCGACGTGGTCGGCGCCGAGAATATGATACCTAAAAAGGCCCGCGCCACCGGCTCGGAGGACTTTGCCTATTTCGGTCAGGCTGTTCCCAGCCAGATATTCTGGCTCGGCGGCGGCGTTGAGGATAAGGCAAAGAGGATATCCAACCACAATCCTCGCGTCCAGTTCTCCGAAGACGCCCTGCCCTATGGCGCCGCTGTCTATGTCCAGTGCGCCATGGAATGGCTCAGAGAGCATAAATAATATAGCTCCCCGGGCGTCTTCACGACGCTTCCGCGCCGCGCCGCCAATGCGGCGTCTGCCGCAGGGAGGCTTTGCCGACCGGAGGCTATAAAATAAAAAAGGGATCCCAAAAAACCTGTTTTTTGGGAAATCGCCTTGCCCTATGGCGCCGCTGTCTATGTCCAGTGCGCCATGGAATGGCTCAGAGAGCATAAATAAGTATTTTTAAGACATCTTTCCGCCGCCGGATGGGACGGCGGCGGAAGAAATATAAAAATGAGGTGAAACATTATGAAGTATGACAGCAAGCTGTTTGCCGAGCATCTGGCCGGCGCCTCCAGCTTTGACACAACATCGACGGTCAACGCCGACGATCTGCCTGTCGAAAACTTTCTGGAACTCCACAAGTATCTGGAAAAGACATATCCTAATGTCTTCAGAGTCATGGAGAAGGAAGTCATCGGCAAGTGCGCCCTGATGCTCCATTGGAAGGGCACAGGCAAGAGCGACAAGCTGCCCATCATGTTCATGGCCCATCAGGACGTCGTTCCTGTCGGCGACCTGACAAAGTGGACCCATCCTCCCTTTGAGCCTTATCTGGACGAAGAGGGCGTGCTGTGGGGCCGCGGCGTCAGCGACTGTAAGGCCACAATGATATGCGAGTTGGAAGCCGTTGAGGGCCTTATCGCCGACGGCTTTGTTCCCGATCACGACGTCTACCTTATCTTCGGCTATAACGAAGAGATAATGGGCGGCCCCGGCGCTGCCTGCCGCATTATTGTCGACGAGCTGAAGGCCAGAGGCATAAAGTTCGGTATGGTATTTGACGAGGGCGGCGGACCCAGAGAGATGAACGGCTTCAACGTGGCCGCCGTCGGCGTCTGCGAAAAGGGCTATGCCGACTATGAGTTCTATGTCGAGCAGGGCGGCGGTCATGCCGCTATGCCTCCCAAGCACAACGCTCTGGGCGAGCTGGGCTATGCCATGTGGCTGCTGGAGGAGAACCCCATGCCCACATTCAAGTGCGAGCCGGCCGTCAAGATGTTCAAGGCTCAGTCGGCCATCACTCCCGGCCGTTTGGGCGAGCTGATGAAGGATCCCGACAAGAATTGGGACGAGCTGGTCGAGGAAGTCCTCAAGGTTCCCATGATGTCGACGGCCGTCCGCACAACGACGACACCCACCATGGCTCAGGGCTCGGCTCAGGCCAACATCCTGCCCGAGAGAGCCTCGGTCGTCACCAACAGCCGCATACTGCCCGGCCAGACGCTGGAAGACCTGGAAGCCCACTTCCGCAAGGTCCTGCCCGAGAACGTCAAGTTCCGTCTGCTCAAGGGCCACAATCCTCCCCGTGTCTCTCCCGATGACAACTGGGCTTATGACCTGCTCAAGAGGATAACCTGCCAGGTCAACCATGACGACAATATCGTCTTTATCCCCAATCTGGTCTTCGGCGGCACCGACTCCCGCTATTACACCGAGATATGCGATAATGTCTATCGCTATACAGGCGGCAAGGCCAGCGCCAAGACGGGCGGCGCTCACGCTGTCAACGAGCATTACGACACCAACTCCATGCCCGCCGCCGTCGCCTTCTTCTATGAGATAACAAAGGCCTACGGCGACGCGAAATAAGTTTAAAGCTTTTTAAAATCAAAGGGGGCTGCCATTATGGCAGCCCCTTTTTTTTTACAGTCTTTTGTCGTCGGTGGAGGGGCCTTCGATAAGCTCTCCCTCCTCGGTAAAGCGCGAGCCGTGGCAGGGGCAGTCCCAGCTGTGCTCCTCGGGGTTGTATTTGAGGGCGCACCCCATATGGGGACAGCGCGGCGCCGTCGGAGTCAGCAGGCTGACAAGGCTTTCAAGGCCGTTCAGAGCCAGCTGGGGACGCAGGGCCGTGCGCGAGGGCGAAAACACATCTTGGTATTTGTTTCTCTTCCCCTGAACCATATCGGCCAGTATGTTGGCCGCCGCCATGGAGGAGGTCATGCCCCACTTGTTGAATCCCGTGGCCACATAAAGGCCCTCGGCGCCCGACGAATACTCCCCGATATAGGGCGCCCCGTCGAGAGACATACAGTCCTGGGCTGCCCACCTGGCTGTCACCCGTGCCTTTGGATAATACCTCGCGGCAAAATCCTCAAGCTCCCTCCAGCCGCCTCCTCTCTTACCCGTGCGGTGACTGCCGCCGCCTATAAGAAGCAGGTCTCCGCTCCCTCGGAAGGATAGGCCCTTTTCATCGTCGTCCAAATACATGGCCCCGATTTTCGGGGCCCCTTCAAGAGCTATAACATAGGAGCGGTGCTGATAAAGCTTGATAAAATAACCGCCGTGCTTGTTAAGCATGGGGAAATGGGTGGCAACGATGATTTTCTTCGCCCTGATGTTTCCCCTGTCGGTGACGGCCAGACCGTGGGCCAGCTGACGCACCTTTGTCCTTTCATAAATATTGAGGTCACGGGATATTGCGGAGGCAAAGGCCAGCGGATTGAACATGGCCTGACCGGGGAATACCACGGCCCCGGCCACGCCGAAGGCCAGCCCCAAATCTGTTGTAAACCCGGCGTCAAGCCCCAGAGACCTGACGGCCTCCGCCTCCCTTTCGGCCTTTTCCCTGTCATCCATCGTATATACGCAGGCTTCCTGTTCCTCGAAGCCGCAGTCGATATCACAGCACAGGGCGCGGTATTCCTCAAGAGCCGCCTGATTGGCCTCCAGATAAAGCCTCGCCTTTTCCACCCCGAAGTGTTTTATCATCTTATGGTATATCATGCCGTGCTGTGAGGTTATCTTGGCCGTTGTGTTGCCCGTCGTGCCGCCGCAAATCCTGTCGGCCTCCACAAGGGCATAATCGACTCCGGCCTTTTCCAGCTTATAGGCGCACAGCAGGCCGGCCATGCCGCCGCCGATTATCAGCACATCGGTTTGTAAATCGTCCTTCAAAGGCCCGAAAGACGGCATTTCCGCCGTTTTTCTCCACAGCGATTCCATTTTTTCACCCTCTTTTGGTTTAGGGTTTCCGAAACTGTCAAAAAAATACAAAGCAGTTTTTCTTTGATAAGATATTGAAGGCCGTTTTGTTCTGTGATATACTGTATATAAATCAGAAAAGGACGTGCTGTCATGAACAACGAGCAAAAAATATTGGATATATTGGCCCAGATGCAGGGCGACATGGCCCGGATGCAAGGCGACATAGCCCACATGAAAGGCGATATGGCTCAGATGCAGGGCGACCTCCAAGCTCTCAATGACCGCACTTCCCGTCTGGAAATAAATCAGGAGAATGTCATCATACCACGGATTCAGCTTTTAGCCGAGGGGCAGGTGACCATTCAAAATCAGATAAAGCGCATATCTGTCATTGACAGTATGCAGGACGATATATCCACCCTTAAAACCGCCGTCAGGTTTTTGTCCGAAAAGGTTCAGCAGCTGGAGAACGCCTCGGGCAAATAATGAATTAAATATTATCACATAAAAAAGCCCCCGAGTAATCTCGGGGGCTTTTAAAATCCGTTTTACTTTGCAAGCTGCTTTCTGACCTCTTCGTCGGTCAGGAAATCCAGGGCCGTGGCGGCCATGGCCTTGACGGCCTTGAGGTTCTTGTCATAGGCCAGAGGGGAGTTGACGTGTTGGAGGAAAGGCTCCTCGTGGCAGGCGCTGCCGTCGGTATTGCCAACATCCATGGAGACATAGCAGGTGGGGCAGACCTTGGAGACGTTGCCCAAATCCGAGCTGCCCGAGGGCTGCTGCTCGGCGGCGTCATAGGTGACGCCCAGCTCGTCGAGGTTCTTGGCCATAAGGTCGGTCAAAAGGGGATTGCAGCGCAGGTCGTCATAGGAGTTTTCAAAATAACGCATGGTCATCTTGGCGCCCGTCATAAGCTCGGCGCCCTTGGCGCAGTTGATGACCTTCTGGGTCAGCTCGTTGAGATACTCTCTGTCGGCCGCGCGGACAAAAAACTTGCACACGCAGTGGCTGGGAACGATATTGGGGGCGACGCCGCCCTCCTCAATTATGCCGTGAATACGGGCGTCGGTGGTGACGTGCTGACGCAGGGCGTTGATGCCGCTGAAGGTCAGATAACAGGCGTCAAGGGCGTTGACCCCCTTCCAAGGGTTGCCGGCGGCGTGAGCCGCCACGCCCTCAAAGGTGAACTCCACCGAGTCGATGGCCAGTGTGCGGTTGTTTATTTTTGTTCCGCCGCTTGTCAGGTGCATCTGAAAAACGGCGTCGATATCGTCAAAGCACCCGTTGTTGACAAGGTCGACCTTGCCGCCGCGCATCTCCTCGGCCGGGGTGCCGATATAGACTATGGTGCCCTCAAAGCTGTCCTTCATCTGAGCCAGCACATCGGCGGCGCCGAAGGCCGAGGCGGCTATCCAGTTATGGCCGCAGGCGTGGCCGTTCTGATCCTTGTTGGGGCCGTAGCCGGGCAGGGCGTCATACTCGGCCAAAAAGGCCACTCTGGGGCTGCCGCTGCCTATCTCGCATCTGAAGGCCGTGTCAAGTCCGCCGTAGGGCATCTGGACACGGAAGCCGCGCTTTTCCATCTCCCTGACGAGGAACCCCGCGGAGTAGACCTCCTGCTCGCCAAGCTCGGGGTGGTTAAATATTTCATCGCAAATATGGTTGTAAAGCTCTATGTTCTCCTCGGCCAGCGTGTACGCGCGAGCCTTGAGTTCTCTAATATCCGCCATTTTAATATCCGCCTTTCTTTAAAATCCGATTCCGACAGCAATGCACATGAAAATCATCTGGAAAACAAGCATGACACCGAACAGGGGGGCGACGAACCTGAACCACTTGTTGGCCGGAATGTTCATCAGGCCCGAAACAAGGAATATTCCGTTGGGCCAGAACATATTGGAATAGCCGTCGCCGAACTGGAAGGCCAGAACGGCCGTCTGACGGGATATGCCGATAAGGTCGGACAGGGGGGCCATGATGGGCATGACGGCGCTGGCCTGTCCCGAACCGGAGCCGATGAAGCAGTTGATGATGTTCTGCACCAGCAGCATACCGACGGCGCAGACATATTTTGAAAGGGCGCCCAGGGCGTGGGACATTTTGGCCAGAGGCAGCGAGAGGCCATAGATGATGGTGTCGATGACGCCGCCGTTTGTCAGCACGACGACTATGCCGCGGGACAGGCCGACGACCAAAGCGCCGAACATCATGTCGCGAGCCGCCTGGACAAAGGAGTTGGCGATGTCATTGGGTCCCATGCCGCCGCCTATTATGGCCGTTACCAGCATGGAGACGATAAAGAGGGCCGAAAGCTCGTTTATGTACCAGCCCCACATCGTTGTGCCGTAAACTATGAAGAATACCGTCACAAGGAAAGCCAGACAGCAGAGCTTCTGCCTGCCGTTCATGTGGGCTTTTTCCAGCTCCTCGCGGCTGGCGGTGATTTTGAGGTCGAGCTTTGTGCCGTAAAGGAGGGACTTTGTCGGGTCGGCGTGGACCTTTCTTGCATAGCGCCAGACATAGAAAATAGCGACAGCCTCAAAGACGACCAGAATGATTATACGGAAAATAAGGCCGTAGGGATACTCGACCCCGGCGATACCCATGGCGACGCCGATGGTGAAGGGGTTGAGTGTGGCCGAGGCGAATCCCGTGGCGACGCCGACATAGACCATGGCTCCGCCGACGATGGCGTCATAGCCCAGAGCGACGGCGATGCCGACAAATACGGGGATAAGGCCGTATGTCTCCTCCGACATACCCATCGTCGAGCCGAGAATACCAAAGCATATCATCAGCACGGGTATCAGAAACTCGACCTTATCTCCCAGCGAGCGCATTATGCCGCCCACCATGGCGTTGAAGGTGCCGTTTAAAAGCAGAATGTTTATCCACGCGTAGGCAAAGATGATGAAGAAAATGATGTCGGCGACCTCGTTGAAGCCCTGAGCCATGCTCTCAAAGAGCTTGAAGGGGCCGACGGGGGTTGCCTCGGTATAGTGGAAGGAGCCGTCGACGACGACGGTCCTGCCGGCCTCGTTGACCTCGCGGTCATAGGAACCGGCCGGGATGAGCCATGTCAGCACCGCGGCGAGAATGATGATGCTGAAAATGACCACATAGTTGTGGGGCATTTTAAAGCCCGTTCTGTTGTTTGACATTTGGAAAACCTCCGTTTTTGTCTTACCTGTTAATTTTCCCGGGGGCTTTTTTGAACAACAAAAAAGTCCATGCGTCAAGATAACACATGGACGAATATGACAAATCATATACGAATAGTATTATACCCGACACATCTTACCCTGGGATAGCTCTCCTTTGACGGGCGGTAAATCCGTCAAAGACAGTCTTGCGCCTGTTTAACGCAAGCCCAACCGCGCTTTTGACACGCGATTTCGGCGTCGGCTCCTTTCGTTCCGTATCTCAGGCTTTCGGCCTCCGCGGAATTACTGATAGCAAACGCGACCTCTACCTCATAAGTAAATGTGAGGTATGGGTAGATGATAGCATAGCATTCACAATTTGTCAACAAATTTTTACAAATTGCTTTTTGGTTCTTTTGTGTTTACAAAAGAACGACCTTCTTCCGCCGTCAGGCGGGCATAATGGACTTTATTTAACTCCGACGCGGTTTAAAATCACAGAACAGGCGGCTCCCACGGCGGCTCCCGATAAAACTCCGCTGACCATCAGCGCCGGCATATAATAAACCACCGCATCGGTGGACAGCATAAAGCGCGCCGCAAGTATCTGTCCGCAGTTGTGAAGCACTCCGCCCCCGACGCTGACGGCGGCAGGGGAGAAAAGGCGGCTTTTTTTGAGCAGAGCCATCCCCATAAAGCTGACCGCCGCCCCGGCAAGACTGTAAATAAAGCTGACTCCCGTGCCGAACATCATGAACATCATAGTGACTCTGGCCAGAGAGACACAGGCCGCTTCCCACGCGCCCAGCCTGTAAAGGGCGAAAAGCACGGCGATATTGGCCAGCCCGATTTTTGCCATGGGCAAAGGCATAAAGGGCGGCAGGGTGCCCTCAATATACGAAAGTATCATGGCCGCAGATAGTGTCAGGGCCAGCGTCGTCAATTTTCTCGTCTTCATGGCAGATAGAGGTCGGCCTCCCCCTTTTTCCCCTCTATGGTGACCGTCAGGCGGTTGGGCAGGCAGGTCACTGTCTGTCCCGTGCGGTATATTTCTCCCTGACGGACGCAGAGCTTGTCGGGACAGTCGGCATCGGAGACGCGCGCCTTTCCGTCCTCGATTACAAGTATGTTTGTCCCCCCGTTGAGGGCAACCTCGCCCTCCGTATCCAGCGGATAGCGGCCCGTCTCCTGTCCGTTTACGGCGACAACCGCCATGCCGCCCTCGGTTCCGTCGGCCCTCGATACAAAAAGCCACAGCAGGGAGGCCGCCAGCAGCCCCCCTATCAGCAGGATATCGGCAAATCTTGTTCCGCTTCCTTTCATCATCTGCAAGCTCTCCTTTTTCACGGTCATTGAGCCATGACAAGCCCGTCGGTCATGTGAAGTCGGCCGTCGGGAGTTATCCACAATGCCTGAAAATCGCCCCTTTCCCCGGCAAGGGCCATTCCCTCCTCAAGGCTCATGCAGAAAAGGGCCGTCGAAAGGGCGTCGGCCGAACCGCTGTCACGGGCGACGACCGTGACCGAAAGGAACCTTTCGGAGGGATAAAGGGTGTCGGGGTCGATGATATGGTGGTAGCTCCGGCCGTCCACAGTAAAATACCTTTCATATACCCCCGACGTGACGCAGGAAACGTCCTCAAGGCTCAAGACGGCGGCGGCCGCCCCGTCGGGATTCATCGGGTCTTTGACGGCGGCGCGGTAGGGGGAGCCGTCGGGCTTTGCCCCCATTATTCTCAGATTGCCGCCGATATCGAGGACATAGTTCTCGCCGCCCTCCGCCGTCCTTAAATAATCGGCGGCCCTTTCGGCGGCATAGCCCTTGCCCACTGCCCCCACGTCTATCGAGGCCAGAGGGTCGGAAATCCTGACGGTCAAATTGCTTTCATCAAGCTCCAAAAGGGTTATGTCGGTGTGCTTTGCCGCCTCGGCAAGCCGTTCATCAGATGGGATCGACGCGTTTTCGGGGTGGCCTGACGCCTCTTGGCGGCAGTCGTGCCACAGGGACAGCACAGAGCCCATCATAACGTTCATTTTTCCGTCCGTCTCGTCATAAAGCCCTATGCAAAGACGCAGGAAATCGAAAAGCTCGGGGTCGACGGCCAGCGGCTCTCCTCCGGCGTTTTTATTGATTGTGCAGAGATTTGTAACGCCGCTGTACTCGTGATAAATGTCAAAGAATATATGATATTTTTCCAATATAGTCGAAATTTCGTCGACGTTTTTCCCAAACTCCTCGTCGGACGCGCTTCCGTAGCAATAAACGGTGGAAACCGTGTCAAAATAGTGATAATATCTGCGGCTCAGAGGGCCGTTACGGCTCGTCTCTTCGGCTCCGCAGGAGGACAGCAGGACTGATGCCGCCAGACAGAGTGAGAGCAGTAATTTTTTTTGCATTTTATATTGTTTTCTTTCCATATATCAATAATAAAATATTCTTGACCCTGTTGTCAATAAGTGGACTTTTCGTCTGAAAAATGTTATCCTTATTATAAACCTCCCTTGTGTAAAGGGAGGTTTATGCCCTTGACCTTACGCGCGGCCAAGGGCAAGAGCAAGGACAAAACTTTAAAATAAAGGAGTGTTTTTATATGTATATCGCCGATTTGGATATAGGCGACCCCATCGAGGGCTTTTATCTGCTTCAAAACGCCGCCGCGCGCACCACCGGGGCGGGCAAGCCCTATCTGACCGTCACGCTGGCCGACTGCTCCGGTTCTATCGAGGGTCAGGTGTGGGACTACTCGGGCCCGATAACTCCCTCCGATGTGGGCAACGCCGTCAAGGTCAAGGGCCTTATCACCGAATACCGCGGCAACCGTCAGGTGACCGTCGACCGCATACGCCTCTCCTTCAAGGACGACCTCTTTGACGTGGCCGACCTTGTCCCCACCGCTCCCATTGACTCCGAGGCGTGCTGGCGCGAGCTGACTGGATATATCGGCTCCATCGAGGACGAGGAATATAAAGCCGTCGTCAAGGCCGTCTTTGACCGTTACGGCGAGCGTTTCAAAAACATACCCGCCGCCAAAAGCGTCCACCACGCCTTTGTCCACGGCCTGCTTATGCACACGATATATATGGCTCGCACGGCCGACTTCATGTCGGGGCTTTACGGCGATATCATCGACCGCAGTCTGCTGATGGCAGGCACGATACTCCACGACGTGGCCAAATGCGACGAGTTCACCCTCTCCCCCCTCGGCGTCGTCGTCGATTACTCGGTCAGCGGCCAGCTTCTGGGACACCTGACAATGGGGGCCGAGCTTGTGGGCCGCGAGGCCGAAAGGCTTCACATAAACGCCGAAAAGGCCCTTCTCCTGCGCCATATGATACTGTCCCACCACGGCCAGCCGGAACACGGCGCCGCGGTAAGCCCGGCCTGTATCGAAGCCGAGCTGCTCTCCTATATCGACGATATGGACAGCCGTATGGAGATATACCGCGAAAGCTTTTACGAGACCCCTCCGGGACAACTGAGCCGCCGCCTATTCGCCCTCGACCGCAGAATTTACAACCACCTGCCGGAAGAGGAATAACATATGTAAAAACAAAGGCCCCGACTTTTGTCGGGGCCTTTTATTATCAATCTTTCATCATGTGGACATTTATGTGGTTATAGGTCATTGTCACGCCGTGCCTGTCGAAAGCGTCGCGGACGGCCTCGGTCATGGCGAACTTGACGGGCCAGTAGTCGCTGTTTTTGACCCACACCCTGAGGGTGTAGCTTATGGCGCTGTCGCCGTATTCGGTGACGGCTATGACGGGAGTGGGACTTTCCAGCACGCGGCTCTCCCCCTCCACCACCTCGCGGAGGGCGGCCTTGACCTTTTCGGCCGAATCGTCATAGGAGGCCGAGACGTCTATTGTCACGCGTCGGTTTGGCTGGGAGGAATAATTTATTATCCTGCCCGAGCTGACGGCGCTGTTGGGCAAAAACACCCTGCGGTTGTCAGCCGTCAAAAGCTGGGTGTATATTATCCCGATGGCGTCCACAGTGCCCTCCTGGCCGACAGCCTCCACATAGTCGCCTATTTTGAAGGGACGGGAGGAGAGTATCGTCATGCCCCCGGCCAGATTGGAAAGAGAATCCTGTATGGCCAAAGAAAAGGCCAGACCGACGACGCTGAAGAGAGCCACAAGGGAGGTTATGTTTATCCCCAGCCTGTCGCACATTATCAGGATGATGACGAACCACAAAACGGCGTTGACGCCCTTGAGGATAAGTCCGCTCAGACGGGAGTCCAGCCTGGTGCGCGACAGCGCCTTATCCAGCAGGCGGCAGACGGCCTTTTTGACAATAAGGCATATAAGCAGGGCGCAAAGGGCATAGGCGACCGAGAGAAATGACAGGCTGCCGAGCATTTTCGCCGTGCTTTCGACCGTTGTATTGACGTCGGGCATATCTTTTTCCCCTTTAATTTATATCTGTTTTTCCCACTTGCCCGTGGCCGAGGCCGTCAGATAGGCGTTAATGAAGGCGTCGATGTCGCCGTCCATAACGGCCTGAATGTTGGCGTTCTCGCACCCCGTGCGGTGGTCTTTGACGAGGGTATAGGGCATAAAGACATAGGAGCGTATCTGGCTGCCCCATTCTATCTTCATCTGCACCCCCTTGATGTCCTCTATCTTCTCAAGGTGCTGGCGTTCCTTTATCTCGGCCAGCTTGGCGCGGAGCATCTGCATGGCGTATTCGCGGTTCTGATGCTGTGAACGCTCGGTCTGGCAGGCGACGATGACGCCCGAGGGAATGTGTGTTATGCGTATGGCCGATTCGGTCTTGTTGACGTGCTGTCCGCCGGCGCCCGAGGAGCGGTAGGTGTCGACCTTCAGATCCTCCGGCCTTATCTCGATATCGGTGTCGTTGTCTATCTGGGGCATGACCTCGATGGCGGCAAAGGAGGTCTGACGGCGGCCCGAGGAATCGAAGGGGGATATCCTGACAAGGCGGTGTATGCCGTTTTCGCTTTTGAGATAGCCGTAGGCGTTTTCGCCCTCTATCGATATGGCGGCGCTTTTGAGCCCGGCGTCCTCGCCGTCCAGATAGTCCAGCACCTTCCATTTGAAGCCTCTGGAATCGGCCCAGCGCGTATACATACGGAAAAGCATCTGTGTCCAGTCCTGAGCCTCGGTGCCGCCGGCCCCGGCGTGGAAGGAAATAATGGCGTTGTTGGCGTCATACTCGCCCGAGAGGAGGGTCTCGAGGCGCTGGGCCTCCAGCTCCTCCTCAAAGCGTTTATAGTCGGCCTTTATCTCGGGCAGCAGGCTCTCGTCCCCGGCCTCGTCGGCCATTTCGATTAGGGTCAGCGTGTCCTCATAGAGGGTGGCCAGACTGTTGTAGCGCGCCACCTTGTCCTGAAGCCTCTTGACCTTTTGCAGCACCTTCTGGCTGTTATCCGGGTCGTCCCAAAAGCCGGGAGCCTGAGCCTGAGCCTGAAGCTCGGCTATCTCCTTTTCGGCCGTCTCAAGGTCGAGGGAAACCTTCAGCTCGTCAAGGACAGACTTTTTGTCGTTAAGGCTGTATCTTATCTCGTCGTATTGTATCATGTAGCTTCGCTCTCTTTGCATTTGATTTCACCATATATTATACAAAAGTCGCGCCTCCCTGTAAAGCGAAAAAAGAGTTTTTGCCTCCGTTTACAAAATATCGCTTGTTTTTTTACACAATATAGTATAGAGTAAAATGGTATAGATATGGAAATAAACCTTTTAAGGAGAAAATATATGGCCGGATTTCTGAAAACCCTTTTCGGGGACACCTCAAAAAAAGAGATAAAAAAGCTGGATAGGACGATAGACGCTATCGAGGCCATGGGGGACAAATACGCCGCCATGACCGACAAAGAGCTTCAGGCCGAGACGCCTCGCCTCAAGGACAGGCTCAATGAGGGGGCGACGCTGGACGACATACTTCCCGAGGCCTTTGCCGCCTTCCGCGAGGCCTGCCGCAGGGTGCTGGGCCAATACCCCTTCCGCGTCCAGCTCATCGGCGGCGTGGTGCTGCATCAGGGCCGCATAGCCGAGATGAAGACGGGCGAGGGCAAGACATTGACGGCCACCCTGCCGGCCTACCTCAACGCGCTGGCCGGAAAGGGCGTTCACATCGTCACGGTCAACGACTACCTCGCCAAGTACCAGGGCGAGCTGATGGGCAAGGTCTACCGCTTCATGGGTGTATCCTGCGGCGTCATAATCCATGACCTGACCCCCTCACAGCGCAAGGCGGCCTACGCCTGCGACATAACCTACGGCACAAACAACGAGATGGGCTTTGACTATCTGCGCGACAACATGGCGATATACAAAGAGGAGCAGGTCCAGCGCGGCCATGCCTTCGCCATTGTCGACGAGGTCGACTCCATTTTGATAGACGAGGCCAGGACCCCCCTTATCATATCGGGTCAGGGCGACAAGAGCACCGACCTTTACCGCCGCGCCGACGATTTTGCGCGCACACTGAGCCACATTACCGTCGTTGAGATAGACGACAAGGAGAGTCAGGACGAGGTGGAGGCCGACTATATCGTCGACGAAAAGCGCCGCACGGCCACCATAACCCCCCGAGGAGTCACCAAGGCCGAGGGCTTTTTCAGGGTGGAAAACCTTATGGACCCCGAAAACGCCACCCTTATGCACCACATAAATCAGGCCATAAAGGCCCGCGGCTGTATGCGCCGCGACACCGACTATGTGGTCAAGGACGGGGAGATAATCATAGTCGACGAGTTCACGGGCAGACTGATGTTCGGCCGCCGCTATTCCGAGGGTCTCCATCAGGCCATCGAGGCCAAGGAGGGGGTCACCGTCCTGCGCGAGAGCCGCACGCTGGCCACAATAACTTTCCAGAATTATTTCCGCCTTTACAGCAAGCTGTCGGGCATGACGGGCACGGCGCTTACAGAAGAGGAGGAGTTCAGGCACATCTACAACCTCGACGTCATCGAGATACCGACCAACAAGCCCATGATAAGGCAGGACAACCCCGACATGGTGTTTTCCACCGAAAAGGGCAAGTATAACGCCGTCATAGAACAGATAAAGGAATGCCACGCCAAGGGTCAGCCGGCGCTGGTTGGCACCGTTTCTATCGAAAAGAGCGAGCTTCTGTCCTCCCTGCTAAAAAAGGAGGGCCTGCCCCACCAGGTGCTGAACGCCAAGCACCACGAGAAGGAGGCCGCCATAGTGGCTCAGGCCGGACGCTCGGGCACCATAACGATAGCCACCAACATGGCCGGACGAGGCACCGACATCATGCTGGGCGGAAACCCGGAGTTCATGGCCAGAGCCGACCTCTCTAAGGCCGGATATTCCGACGAGGTGATAACCGAGGCGGCCGGCTATAACGAGACAACAAGCGACGAGGCCGCGCAGGCCCGAGAGCTTTTCCGCCAAAAGCTTGCCGAATACAAGGCCGAGTGCGACAGGGACGGCGACGCCGTCAGAGCCGCCGGAGGCCTCTTTATCATCGGCACCGAGCGCCACGAGAGCCGACGCATCGACAATCAGCTCCGCGGCCGCGCAGGCCGTCAGGGCGACCCGGGACAAAGCACCTTTTATCTCTCCCTTGAGGACGACCTGCTGCGTCTCTTCGGCTCGGAGAGGATAAGCGGCATGATGGACAAGCTGGGGCTGGAAGAGGATATGCCGATAGAGCACAAGATGCTCTCGGGAGCTATAGAAAACGCCCAGCGCAAGGTGGAGGGCCGCAACTTCCAGTCGAGAAAGACCGTCCTCGAATACGACAACGTCATGAGCCACCAGCGCGAGGTCATCTATAAACAGCGCGCCGACGTGCTGAACGGCGCCGAGCTCAAGCCCCAGATACAGGGCATGATAAAGGACTATGTGGAGGAGACGGTCTCCTCGATAGCCCGTGAGAGCACTGTGCTTTCAAAGGAGCAAATAACGGCCGTTTTGAAGGCCTTTACCGGCGTGTTTATCATGCCCGGCCATGTTACCTTCACGAATGAGCAGATATCCAACATGACTCCCGAGGCCATGAGCCAGCTTATGTATCAGCGCGCCATGGAATTTTACGAGCTGAAGGAGAAAGACCTTGGCAGTCAGGTCATGCGCGAGCTGGAAAGGGTGGTTTTGCTCAAAACGGTCGACAGCCTGTGGATGGACCACATCGACGCCATGCAGGAGCTGAGACGCGGCATCGGCCTCAACGCCTACGCTCAGGTCAGCCCCATCGACGAATACAAGAGGCAGGGCTTCGATATGTTCGAGCAGATGATTGCCGACGTCCGCAGCCGCACGGCCAAGATGATTTATCTGGCCCAGGTGCGCGGCGCCGGCCCCCAGCGCGAAAGGGTGGCCAAGGAGACCTCGGCCGCCGGAGCCGGCGACGGCACCATCGCCAAAAAGCCGGTCATCAAAAAGCAAAAGGTCGGCCGCAACGACCCCTGCCCCTGTGGAAGTGGAAAAAAATATAAAAATTGCTGCGGAAGATAGAGTGTTTAAACGATTTTCAGCAGTAAAGGGCAGGGGTCGTTCAGCGCGCAAAGCGCGCACGGCGGCACAGCCGCCGCACGATTTTGACGGATTCATTCCGGCAAAATCTATATAATAAACAAGGGGCCCCCGAAAAAAACCAGCGAAGCGTTTTTTGGGGGAAATCCCTGCCCCTGTGGAAGTGGGAAAAAATATAAAAATTGTTGCGGAAGATAGAGTGTTTAAACGATTTCCAGCAGTAAAGGGCAGGGGTCGTTCAGCGCGCAAAGCGCGCACGGCGGCACAGCC
>CANSNO010000001.1 GCA_947648385.1 uncultured Clostridia bacterium | reverse complement strand
AAAAGTAATGAGTTTGTCCGCTGTCAGTTTCCGTTTTCGGGTCAAATTTGCGACCGTGGGAATATTATGGTATTATAAAAATAATTGATTTAATCTTAATTGATTCAAACGCCCCATGAGCTTCGGCTATGGCGCGTTAAAATATATTAAAACCGAACAGAGACCCACCGTTAGCCGATGTGGACGGCTAACCTTGTTTTGTTGCGCTCAAAGGGATACCTGTATCCTTTTCGGCGCGCGAGGTGGGTCTCGCGACAGAAAGCGAGATATTGATGGAAGAAAAAAAGAATAATTCCCAGGGGCGCGGCAAAGCTGTCCGCCGCCCCTCCAAGGCGTCCGCGGCCAAAAAGCCGGCCGCCAAAAAACAGACGCGGAAAGCGTCCGCGGCTGAAAACGGAGCCAAGAAAAACGGAGTGCAGAAGGCCGTCAGGAACACGGCGCGCACACTGGCCGACTCTATGAGCGCCATGACCTCAAAAAGCACTGGACGCGCCAAGGCCCCGAAAGCGCCCCAGTCCTCGGGCAAGGGAGGGCCGAAGCTGAGGATAATCCCCCTCGGCGGCCTCAACGAGATAGGCAAGAATATGACCGTGTTTGAATACGGCGACGATATGTTTGTCGTCGACTGCGGCGTCACCTTCCCCGACGACGAGCTGCTCGGCGTCGACCTTGTCATCCCCGACATGACTTATGTGGTCAAGAACAGGGAGAAGATAAAGGGCGTCGTGCTGACCCACGCCCACGAGGACCACATCGGCGCTCTGCCATATTTCCTCAGGGAGGTCAAAGCGCCCATTTACTGCACGGCATTGACGGCAGGAATGGTGTCCCTCAAGATATCCGAGCATAAAAATCTCGGCAAGGTAAAGATAAATGTCAAAAAGCCCGGCGACAAGTTCAGGCTGGGTTGTTTTGAGATAGAGCTTATCAGGGTCAACCACTCTATTTCCGACGCCGTTGCCCTTGCCATAAAGACTCCCGTCGGCATGGTTGTCATGACGGGCGACTTCAAAATAGACCCCACCCCCATCAGGGGCGAGATGATAGATTTGGAAAGGTTCGGCCGCCTGGGGCGCGAGGGCGTACTGCTCCTTATGAGCGATTCCACAAACGCCGAGCGTCAGGGCACCTCTATGAGCGAGCGCAAGGTGGGCGATTCCTTCGACGCCTATTTCAAGGGCTGTGACAGGAGGATAATCGTCGCCACCTTCGCCTCCAATGTCGACAGGCTCCAGCAGATAATCAACACGGCGGTAAAATACAAGCGCAAGGTGGCCGTCTCGGGCCGAAGCATGGAGAATATCCTCAAGGTGGCCCTCGAGCTGGGTTATCTCGACGTGCCCGATAAAACTCTTATTGATTTGAGCCAAATAAACCGCTATCCCAAGGATCAGCTTGTCGTCATCACCACGGGCAGTCAGGGCGAGCCCATGAGCGCCCTTTACCGCATGGCCTTTACGGGTCACAGGCAGATAGAGGTGGGCAAGGACGACCGCATAATCATCTCGGCCTCTCCCATCCCCGGCAACGAAAAGGCCATATCCCAGATGGTAAACGAGCTTTTCAGGCGCGGAGCCGACGTGGTGTATAACGCCATCGCCGACGTCCATGTCTCGGGCCACGCCTGTCAGGAGGAGCTTAAAATTATCATGGCTCTGGTCAAGCCAAGGTATTTCATGCCGGTCCACGGCGAGTGCCGCCACCTGCTCATGCACGCCAGCCTCGCCCAGTCCTGCGGCATAGCCAGCAGCAACATTATCATAGGCGACCTCGGCTCGGTGGTCGAGCTTGACGGCAAAACGGCCGTGCAGACCTCCACTGTTCAGTCGGGCAGGGTGCTGGTCGACGGTTACGGCGTGGGCGACGTGGGCACGGCTGTCCTCAAGGAGCGCAAGGCTCTTTCGGAGGATGGAATAATCGTGGCCGAGGTCGTCATGAACCGCGACCTTTCGGCCGTTATTTCCGGCCCCGACATACTTTCGCGCGGCTTCATATATACAAAAGAGGCCGAGGAGCTTAACGACGGCATGAGAAAGGTGGCCAAAAAGGCGCTGGAGGACTGTATGTCCGACAGGCGCTCGAGGGACAGGAACGTCATCAAAAACCGCCTGAGAGAGGAGCTTTCCGACTACCTTTACCGCCAGATAAAGCGCAGCCCCATGGTGCTGCCGATAATAACCGAAGTGCAGTAAAATAATAGAGAGCGGCCCGGCGCCGCTCTCTTTACTTTTTCTTCGGGATTTGATATACTCATATATAATAGCTGTATCAGAGCCGCTTTGTCGGCTCGAGCGTTAAAGGAGTATTTTTTATGGACAAAAAACTGGCAAAGCTAATGGAGCCCGGTTTTAAGGTCATTTTTTCTCTGCTGCTTATTTTTGTCGCCGTGACCTGCTATTTTTCCGTCCCGGCCGCCATCGCGGAGGGGCTGCTTGTGGCAGTCGCCTTTCTGTTTTATAAGAGGGGGCTGCGCAAAAGACGCAGGGAGATAAGGCGATATGTGGAGGCGCTGGCCTTTCAGGCCGACAACGCCTCGAAAAGCACCATGGTCAATTTCCCCCTTCCCGTCGTCATCATGCGTCTCGACACGGGCGAGATCGTGTGGGAGAACGAGGGCTTTGAAAGCATGGTGGGAGGGCCTATATCCTATGACGCCCACATCACCGAGATAGTACCCGGCTTTGACACGCGCTGGATAATGGAAAACAAGAGCTGTTGTCCCTTCGACGTGCAGGTGGGCGAGCGCAAGTACAATGTCTACGGCAATCTTGTCATGGAGCCGGGGGACAACTCCGTCGGCATTCTGGCTACCCTTTTCTGGGTGGACATCACCGATTTCAGCGAGCTTCGCGAGAGATACCGCCGCACCCGTCCCGTGGTGGGCATTTTCCTCATCGACAGCCACGAGGAGCTTTTCAAGAACATAAGCGAATCGGAGCAGTCGATAATCACGGCCGAGATAGACAGCCGCCTTTCCGGCTGGTTCAAAAACACGGGAGGGGTATTCCGCAAAATGGAGAGGGGACGCTATCTGACCGTCTTTGAAAGCGGCGCCCTTCTTGAAATGATAGCCGATAAGTTCTCCATCGTCGAGTCGATGCACGAGGTGAAAAACAGCGAGGGCATACCGGCCACCCTTTCGATAGGCATAGGCAAGGGGGAGGAGCTTTCCCTCGCCGAGCTTTACAGCTCGGCCAACCTGAGCATAGATATGGCCCTTTCCCGCGGCGGCGACCAGGTCATCATAAAATCGCCCACCGGCTTCGAGTTCTACGGGGGCCAGAGCAAGGAGATCGAAAAGCGCACCAAGGTCAAATCGAGGGTCATGGCCAACGCTCTGAGACAGCTCATCGAGGATTCCTCCCAGGTCTTTGTCATGGGCCACCGCGTGTCCGACCTTGACAGCATCGGCTCGGCCGCCGGCATAGTGGCCGCCGTCAGGAAGCTGGGCAAGCCCGTGTGGCTGGTCTGCGACAAGGAGGTCACCTCGGCCCGCGAGCTTATCGACAGGCTGGAGAGAGCGCCCGAATATAACGGCGTGTTCGTCACCGAGGAGGAGGCCATGATGCGCTGTGACGCCAGGAGCCTTCTCGTCGTTGTCGATACCTCTCGCCCGGATATAGTCGAAAGCCCGCCCCTATTGGAGACCATACAGAGGGTGGCCGTCGTCGACCATCACCGCAGGGCGGCAAGCTATATCGAAAAAATGGCCATCAATATGCATGAGCCCTACGCCAGCTCGGCCAGCGAGCTTGTGACCGAGCTTTTACAGTATATCATCAGCCCTCAGGAGCTTCTGAAGTGCGAGGCCGAGGCACTTTTGGCCGGCATAGTTTTGGATACAAAGAGTTTTACCGTCAAGACGGGCGTCAGGACTTTTGAAGCGGCCGCCTATCTCAAGCAGATAGGAGCCGATACCGTGGACGTCCGCAAGATGTTCTCGGGCAATCTGGAGGGATATATCAAGCGTTATCAGCTCATATCAGAGGCCAAGCATATTTTCCCCGGTATTTCCCTTGTGGTCAGCCGTCAGCCGGTCGACAGGGCCGTCGCCTCACAGGCGGTCGACGAGCTGATAAATATAAGCGACGTCTCGGCGGCCTTTGTGGTCTTTGCCGAGGCAAACGGGGGGTGCGCCGTTTCGGGCCGCTCCTACGGACAGATAAACGTACAGTTCGTGCTTGAAAAAATAGGCGGCGGCGGCAGTATGAACATGGCCGGCGCCCAGTTTGCCGACAGGTCGGTCGACAACGTCGTATCGATGCTCACCGACGCCGTGGCGGAATATTTGAATGAAACGAAAAAAGAGGAGAAACCGCAATGAAAGTAATACTTCTTCAGGACGTCAGAGGACAGGGGAAAAAGGGTGAAATGGTCAATGTTTCCGACGGCTACGCCCGTAATTTCCTCTTCCCCAAAAAGCTGGCCACCGAAGCCACGGCCGACGCCCTCAACGCCAAAAAGATAGCCGATGACGCCGCTAAGCGCCGTTTTGAACTGGATAAGCAGGCCGCCGTCGAGCTGAAAAACAAGTTGGCCGAAATGCCGGTCAAAATACAGGCCAAGGCCGGCACGGGAGGCAGGCTTTTCGGCTCGGTAACGACGAAGGAGATATCCGAGGCCCTTTTAAAGCAGTATAACATCGACCTTCCCAAGACAAAGCTGACCCTTGACGAGGCCATAAAGACCTTCGGAACCTTCGAGGTCAAGGCCAAGCTCTTTACGGAGGTGACGGGCGTTCTTAAAGTGGTCGTCACCGAGCTGGAGTAACATATGGAAGCCGATCGCCTTTTTACAAAAAGAGTGCCCTACAGCGTCGAGGCCGAGCAGGCCGTCATCGGCTCCATGATGATAGACCCGAGCTGTATCCCGTCGGTTATAGAACAGCTGACCGAGGAGGATTTTTACATCGAGACAAACCGCCTTATTTTCAGCGCCGTATCCGATATGTTCAACGAGGGCCGTCAGGTAGACCCCGTCACGGTCATAGACGAGATGAAGCTGATGGGCAACAAGCAGCAGGCCAACAGGGATTATTTCATACAGCTTATCGAGACGACGCCCACCTCCTCAAACGTCCTTGAATACTGCAAGATTGTCAGGGGCAAAAAGATGCTGCGCGACCTTCAGGAGATATCCTCCGAGATAACACAGCTCACCATAGAGGAGCAGGAGGAGCCCCAGACCATAGCCGAGCTGGCCGAGCAAAAAATATACGCCGTCAGACAGGGCCGCGAGATATCCGGCCTCAAGACGATAAACACCGCCATAGCCGAGGTTTATAACCACCTTGACGAGATGAGCAAGCATCCCGGAGGCCTGCCCGGCCTGCCCACGGGCTTTTCCGAGCTTGACAGGATGATCGGCGGCCTCAACAAGTCCGATCTTATATTGATGGCCTCACGTCCGGGCATGGGCAAGACCTCCATCGCAATAAACATGGCCAGAGCCGCCATAAGGGATACGGATAAAACCGTTGTCATCTTTCAGCTTGAAATGTCCAGCCAGCAGCTGGCCATGAGGATGCTTTCGGGCGAGGCGCTGGTCGACAACAAAAAGCTCCGCATGGGCAGCCTCTCGGACAGCGACTGGGAGAGGGTGGCCGGAGCTGCGACAAGCCTGACGAAAAACAAGATAATGATAGACGACAACGCCGGAATAACGGTGCCCCAGATGATGGCCAAATGCCGCAGAGTCGGCGACAGTCTGGGTCTTGTGGTGGTCGATTATCTCCAGCTTCTGCACGCGCCGCGCCATATGGACAACCGCGTCAACGAGGTGGCCGAGATATCCCGTTCACTGAAGATAATGGCAAAGGAGCTGAACGTTCCCGTCCTCTGCCTTTCACAGCTTTCCCGAGGTCCCGAGAGCCGCACAGATAAAAGGCCCATGCTTTCCGACCTTCGAGAGTCGGGATCCATCGAGCAGGACGCCGATATAGTCCTCTTTATCTACCGTCCCGATTATTATCCCGACGCCAAGCCCGAGCTGAAAAACACGGCCGAGCTTATCATCGCCAAAAACCGTCACGGCGAGGTGGGAAAGGTAGACCTCCAGTGGGAGGGCCAGTTCACCACCTTCCGCGGCCGGGAGACACGCTATGAGGAACCGAATCAATATAAATAAATCCCTTTTCAAAAGAGGCGACAGGGTGCTGTGCGCCCTTTCGGGCGGAGCCGATTCGGTCTGCCTGACCCATCTGCTGGCCTCTCTGAGGGGGGAGCTGGGCATAGAGGTCATGGCGGCCCATTATTCTCACGGAATACGGCCCGAGGCCGCCGAGTTCGAGCGGGAACTGGCGAGAGATTTGTGCCGAAGCGTTGATATTCCGTTTTTCACCGAAAGCGGCGACGCGCCCTCCTACTGCGCCTCCCACGGCATAGGACTTGAGGAGGGGGCCAGAGAGCTGCGCTATGATTTCCTGCGCCGCGTAAAGGCCGAGCAAAAATGCACCCTTATCGCCACTGCACACAATCTGGGCGACAATTCCGAAACGGTCATACTCAACCTGACGCGCGGAAGCGGACTGGGGGGGCTGAGGGGCATACCCGAAAAAAACGGTGACGTCGCGCGCCCCCTTCTGGCCGTCAGCCGCGAGGAAATAGAAGATTATAACAGGGAAAATTGCCTCGCCTTTGCCACAGACCTTTCAAACTTTGACGAAAAATACAGCCGCAACAGAATACGCCGCCTCGTCATCCCCGAGCTGAAAAAACTCAACCCCTCTCTCGACGCCGCCCTGACGGGCATGGTCCAAAGAGCCGCCGAGGCGGATGATTTTCTGCGTCTTTCGGCCAGGTCGCTGCTGAAGGGGCGCAGAAGGTCGGGTGAGTGTTCCCTCGAGAGGGTGAATACGGCCCATCCGGCCCTGCGGTATTATTTATATTCCCTGCTGGCGGAGGAGGCCGGCGCGCCGCCTCTTTGCCTGACGTCGGCCCATGTGGAGGCCGTAAACCGTCTGGCGGCCGAGGGAAGGGTCTCCTCTCGTCTCGACCTTGGAGGTGGGCTTGTCTGCGCCGTGACATATGACGGCCTGAGCTTTTATATCGGCGAGGAGCGTTCCGGCCTGACAGGGGGCGGAGAAGCGGCTTTAGAGTATGGCAAAAGCCTTTTGTGGAACGGGTATGAAATATGTCTCGGAGGGGATAAGGGCGTCGCTTTTGCCTCCGAGGAGATAGAGCCTCCCGTTATCGTCCGCGCGCGGCGTCAGGGGGACAGGATAAATATGCCTTACGGCTCCAAAAGCCTGAAAAAACTTCTTATCGAAAAAAAAATTCCGGCCTCTGCCCGTGACGCGATACCTGTCATATGCGATAAAAAGGGTATTCTGATGGTGGGAAATCTTGCAAAAGACAGCCAAAGGTGTTATAAAGATAAAGGCGTCCCTTTAAAAATAGAATGTGGGAGGATGTCCGGGGATGAAGAATGATATTAAGGAGATACTTTATACAAAGGAACAGCTGGATATTATCGTGAAAAGGATGGGGGCCGAGCTGTCAAGGGATTTTGCGGGAAAAGAGCCGGTCCTTGTCAGCGTGCTCAAGGGGGCTTTTGTTTTTATGGCCGACCTTGTCAGACAGGTTACGGTTCCCTGTACGGTGGAGTTTATGGCCGTGTCCAGCTATGGCTCGGGAACCGAGACAAGCGGAAAAGTAAAAATTATTAAAGATTTGGACACGAATATCGAGGGAAGACATGTTATAATTGTCGAGGATATCATCGACAGCGGCGTCACCCTCTCACATCTTATGGAGATGCTGAGGGAGAGAAATCCGGCGTCATTGTCTCTCTGCGCACTTTTTGACAAGCCGGAAAGGCGCAGGGCGCGCGTCGATATAGATTATAAAGGGGTCGTCGTACCCGACGAGTTCGTCGTGGGATACGGCCTCGACTATGATGAAAAATACAGAAACTTACCGGATCTTTGCGTTTTAAAACCAGAAGTCTACACAAAATAAGTCCGGGAACAAAAGGAGTGACACATAGATTTGAATAAAAATCAGAACAACAAAAACATAAAGTTCCCGGTGGGGCTTTATCTCATAGCCCTTTTGGTCATCATGGGCACCGTCGGCGTCATGCTGGATTTCCCCGACGGGACCGAGCCGATAAGCTACAGCGACGTTGTCGGCTTTTTTGAAAACAGGCAGGTCGAGGCCTTTGTCATAAAGGACACAACCCTGACCATGCAGCTCAAGGATGAACGCGTGCTGACATATGAGCTGCCGGCCCTTGACGTTTTCTATTATGACCTCGGCGACACAATTGCGGCTCAGAGGGCCGACGGCACCATATCCATGCAGGATTTCGAGGTGCAGACCACAAGCTGGTTTTCTCTGCTGCTTCCCTACATCGTTCTGGGCGCTCTGGTAGCCGCCTTCTGGTTCTTCGTCGTACAAAAGCAGAACGGCGGAGCCGGCTCGGCCATGAACTTCGGCAAATCCCGTGCCAGAATGTATACTCCCGATATGAAAAAGGTGCTCTTTAAGGATGTGGCCGGAGCCGAGGAGGAAAAGGCCGACCTTCAGGAGATAGTCGAGTTTTTGAAGGCTCCACAGAAGTTTATAAAGCTGGGCGCCAGAATACCCAAGGGCGTCATCCTTGTCGGCCCTCCGGGCACAGGCAAGACACTTATCGCCAAGGCCGTCGCCGGCGAGGCCGGAGTGCCCTTCTTCTCCATTTCCGGCTCGGATTTTGTCGAGCTTTATGTGGGTGTCGGCGCCTCGCGCGTCAGAGACCTCTTTAACGATGCCAAAAAGAACGCCCCCTCGATAGTATTCATCGACGAGATAGACGCCGTCGGCCGCCGCCGCGGAGCCGGTCTCGGCGGCGGACACGACGAGAGAGAGCAGACCCTCAACCAGCTCCTTGTCGAAATGGACGGCTTCGGCAACAACTCGGGGGTCATAGTGCTGGCCGCCACCAACAGGGCCGATATTCTCGACCCGGCGCTTTTGAGGCCCGGCCGCTTTGATAGACAGGTGTATATCGGCGTGCCCGACATAAAGGGCAGAAAAGAGATTCTTCAGGTTCACGCCAAGGGCAAGCCCTTTGAGGAGGGAATAAGCTTTGACGCGCTGGCCGGAAAGACGGTGGGCTTTACGGGAGCCGACCTGGAGAACCTCCTTAACGAGGCGGCGCTGCTGGCCGCCAGAGACAGCCGCGAGGCCATATCCATGGCCGACCTTGACAACGCCTATCTCAAGATAATCATGGGCAATGAAAAGAAGAGCCGCGTCATCTCCGAGCACGAGAAAAAGCTGACGGCATATCATGAGGCCGGCCACGCCCTTGTCACGCGCCTTCTGCCCTCTCAGGACCCTGTCCATCAGGTGTCGATAATTCCCCGCGGCCGCGCCGGCGGCTTCACCATGAGTCTGCCGAAGGAGGATAAGTATTACGCCTCGCGCAGCGAGATGCTGGATGAGCTTGTCGTCCTTCTCGGCGGGCGCGTTGCCGAAAAGCTTGTCCTGGACGATATCTCCACGGGAGCCTCCAACGATATTGAGCGCGCCACCGAGATAGCTCGCGGCATGGTGACCAAATACGGCATGAGCGACAAGATAGGCCCCATCAGCTTCAACTCCAACGAAGAGGTCTTTTTGGGACGCGACTTTGCCACCACAAAGAATATGTCCGACGCCACCGCCGCCATTATTGACAGCGAGATAAAGCGCATCGTCGACGAGGCCTACGAGCGTTGCAGCAGGCTGATAAGCGACAATATGCCCATGCTGGACAAAATTGCCGCCGCGCTGCTTGAGCATGAGACCATCGGCGAAAAGCACTTCGAGGCGCTTTTCACTCAGGATACCGTCGATTGGGATTCCATTCAGGAGGTCAGCCTTTTGGAGACCGAGGCAGACAAAAATGAGGCTGACGCAGCCGAAAAGGACGGAACACCCGAAAGAGCGGAGCCGGAGAAGGCTTCCGACGTCGCCGAAAAAGACGACGGGGAAGAGAACAAAGAATAAACTGTTTCAGGCGGGCATTATTGCTCGCCTGATTTTCTGAAAAATATTATTTCTCCCTTCGCGTGGGGGAGCCTTAAAAGGAGGGATGGTTTTGAAGCTGCCCGAGTTCGTCATATACGCCGTAAAGCGCCTTGAGGAAAGTGGCTTCGAGGCCTATCCCGTGGGCGGATGCGTCAGGGATATGGCCCGTGGGGCCGAGCCTAAGGACTGGGATGTGGCCACAAGCGCCCTGCCGAAGCAGGTGGAGGAGGTTTTTGCGGGCCACAGGGTTGCCGAGACGGGCATAAAACACGGCACGGTCACCGTCATTATCGATGGAGAGCCTATAGAGATAACCACCTTCCGCACAGAGGGGGAGTATCTCGACCACCGCAGGCCCTCAAGGGTGGAGTTCGTCTCCAGCCTTACCGAAGACCTTAGACGGCGCGACCTGACGGTAAACGCCATGGCCTGTACAGCGGAGGGCAGGATAATCGACCCATTCGGCGGCCTTGAGGATATGAAAAATCACCTGCTCAGAGCCGTCGGCTCTCCCGAGGAGCGTTTTTCCGAGGACGCCCTGCGCGTCATGAGGGCGGTCAGATTTCAGTCGGTGCTGGGCTGGCAGATAGAGGAACGCACAATGGCCGCCATGAGAAAGTGCGGCGGCCTTTTGAAGTGTATTTCCGGCGAAAGAATATTTGCCGAGCTTAAAAAGCTTGTCATGGGCGACCATGTCCTGACGGCCCTGACCTGCTGCGGCGATATTCTGGCCGCCGCCGTGCCCGAGATAGAGGCAACAATCGGCTTTGACCAGCGCAACAGGCATCACATATACGACGTGTGGCAGCACACGGCCAGAGCCTTGGCCCTGTCCGAAAGGGATTTATATATCCGTCTGGCCCTTCTTTTCCACGATGTGGGCAAGCCGAAAAGCTTTACCGTCGACCAAAACGGCGAGGGGCATTTTTACGCCCACGCCAAGCTGAGCGCCGAAATGACCGAAAACGCCATGGAGCGTTTGAGGGCCGACCGCCGCGCGAGAGAAGAGGTGGTTTGGCTTGTGGCCATGCACGATTGGAGCGTGACGCCCACCGAAAGAACGGCCGCCAAAATGGCGTCAAAATGGGGCTTTGAACGCTCGCGCAGACTGCTTAAGGTAAAGGCGGCCGACAACGCCGCCCAAAGCCCGAAATACAGGCAGAGGGGAAAGGACGCCGAAGCCCTTTTGAAAATGCTGGATGAGCTGGAGAAAAAGGCCGGCTGCCTGACCCTCAGAGACCTTGCCGTCAAGGGAGGCGACCTGCTGGCCCTCGGCATGAGGGGGGCGGAGATAGGCGAGAGCCTCGATATGATGCTTCGGGCCGTGGTGGAGGGCAGAGCGGCTAACAGCCGCGAGGCGCTGTTGTCTCTCCTTGACGGATAAGGGAGCCGCCGATAATATTGACGTTCGCGAGAAGCCTTTGGTCTGTCGGAGACAGTTCAAGGGCTTTTTTGGCGTATTCCAGAGCGTCGGCGTAAAGGCCCGTGTGGTAGGCGCAAAAGGCGGCGACGTCGAAAATAAGGCCGCCGTGGGCAAAGGCCTCGTTGAAATAGCTGTCATGGGGAGATGTGACGGCTATGGCATTTCGGGCCACGTCAAGAGCCTCTTCATATCTGCCGTGGGAATAGAGGAAAAAGGCCAGCTCGACATAAGGCTCTCTTATATAGGGACAGGCGAGGACGGCATTGCGGTAGCTTTCCTCGGCCTTTTCGGGCCTGTCGAGCTTTTCGAGACAGCGGCCCATATACCGCAGGGAGGCGCACCTTTCGGCGTCCCAGCCGCATATTTCCACATGGTGGGACAGGGCGGAAACAGCCCTTTCCCACATTCCGCGGTACATATACTCTCTGCCCAGATAGTGGGTCATGCGCGCGTCGTCGGGGGACTCGGCCACGGCCTGCTCCAAAAGGGCAAGATATCCCTCCCGTGATTTTGCGGCGTCGGGGCGGTGATAGAGCTTTATGCCGTCACATCTGCGGCAGGTTTCCTTTTCGACGCAGAAAAGGGCTTCGTGGATGGGATAGCGCCATTTAAAGCCTCCGCGCGCGTGTATAAGGCTGCGGTAAAAGAAGTTCTCGCCGCCCTCCTCGCTGTAGACAAAGGGATATGACAGGCGGTTGACTCCTCCGCCCCAGCATTTTTCCACCTCCTGACGCCAGCCGGGGAGAAAGACCTCGTCCAAATCACAGCAGACGCATATCGCCGCGTCGTGGGGCACCAGGCTGAGGGCCAGGTTTCTGGCCCTGTCAAACCTCCAAGGAGATATGACGGCCCTTGAAACGTGAGCGCCGAGTGCCTCCAGCCTTTCGGCGCTGCCGTCCTCGGAGCCTGTGTCGAGGATATACACTCCGTCGGCCTCCGACATGGAGGACATAAAACGCTCGGCGTGCTTTATCTCGTTTTTGCATATGGCGTAAACGGCCACCTTGTATTTTCCCATTTATCTCCCTCCTTGAATATAAAAAAAGGCCGGGGCGCGCGCCCCGGCCAATGGATCATTCAGCGTCTCCCAGACGTGTTATGGTCAGGAAAGTGTTGTCAAAGCTGAAACCGCCTTCCGTGGCGACAAAGCGCAGGGCGGTGGGAGTCGACGTCACGGTGACGGGAAGGGTCATTGTCAGCGTGATTATCTCGCTGGAATGGTCGAGAGAGTGGCGCACGGCGGCGCCGGGGATGGCGGTGCCGTTGGCCTCGAGAAGAATCTCGATATTTGTGGGGATGGGCACGCCTTCGTTTATCGAGGCGTCGGTGTGGAAAAAGACCTGATAGACGCCCGTGTTGTTGACCCAGAACTCGGGGGTGCCCTCGGTGTGTGTCAGGCTCGAGCCTTTGACCAGAATGTTGTCGGCAAAGACAAAGGGGCTGAGAGCCGCGAGGTTCTGTGTCGAGGGGTCGTTGGCGGCTATTACGTCGTCTTCACCCGAGGGGCCTGTGGCGCCCGTGGCACCTGTAGCACCCGTCAGACCTGTGGGGCCCATGGGGCCGGTGGCTCCCGTGGCACCTGTAGCGCCCGTCGGGCCGGTAGCGCCTGTCAGACCTGTGGGGCCCATGGGGCCTGTGGCTCCCGTGGCGCCTGTAGCGCCCGTCGGGCCGGTAGCACCAGTCAGACCTGTGGGACCTATGGGGCCTGTAGCTCCGACGGCACCTGTAGCACCCGTCAGACCTGTGGGGCCCATGGGGCCGGTGGCTCCCGTGGCACCTGTAGCGCCCGTCGGGCCGGTAGCGCCTGTCAGACCTGTGGGGCCTATGGGGCCTGTGACCCCCATAGGACCGGTGGGCCCTGTAGGTCCGGCGATAAGAGAGGGACAACAGGCAGGAGGACACCAGTTACAGCAGGGAGGATAAGGGGGACAGGGAGGAGGACAGGGAGGGCAGGGCTTGCAGTTGGGGCGAAAAGATTCGGCGGCCTCCTGAACGGCGTTGCGGCTGATGGAATAAAGAGAGCCTTCTCCGCGGTCATAAACGGGGGAAAGCTCACCGATGCCGTTTTCGGCGCACTTTATCTTCTTTGTGGAATAATAATCGAAATTGGAATGATCGGGCATGAAATACCTCCTCAATATTGTGGGGGCTCCTTTATGGGGCCTCGATATAATATATGTCCGCGAGGAGAGGTTTGCTATTGAAAAAAGGTCGGATTTTTGGTATATTAGATTTGCATGCTTATTTAATGAATAACGGGGATGATTCACATGATAAAAAAGCTTTTGGCGCTCATGACGGCGGCTCTTCTGCTGACCTCGTGCGGCAATAAAGAGGAGGGAGAGCCTGTTTCGGGAGACGATATACCTCTTGACGGCCAACAGCAGGAGAAGGAGAAAGAGGAGATAAAGGAGCCTGAAAATATCACCGTCACCTTTACGGCCGTCGGCGACAACCTGCTCCACAACACCCTTTCCATCGACAGCCGCACCGAAAGCGGCTACGATTTTTACCATATATACGAAAGGGTTGCCGAGGAGATAAAGGGCAGCGATATCGCCTTTGTCAATCAGGAGGTGCCTTTGGACGGCACCGAGGGGGCCTATCCCACATTGAGCGCCCCGTATGAGGCGGCCGACGGGCTGATAAAGGCCGGGTTCAATGTGGCGTCCCTTGCCAATAACCATATGGGCGACAAGGGAGTAAAGGGCTTTCTCTCCACCGTCGAGACTATGAGAAATGCCGGTTTCGAGGGCATTGTCGGCGGCTTTGACACAAAGGAGATGGCCGAGACTCCCGTTATCATCGAGAAAAACGGAATCAAAATAGGCTTTTTGGCCTATACCTACGGCCTCAACTCGGGTCTTGGGGAGAATAACTGGATGGTCAACAGGATATCCACCGACAAAATAACGGCCGACGTCAACGCCATAAGGCCCCTGTGCGATTTTCTCGCCGTATCCATGCACTGGGGCGTAGAGTACGAGCACGAGCCTTCCGATTCCCAGCGTGAGTTTGCCCGTCTGCTGGCCGACCTTGATGTGGATTTGATAATTGGCAGCCACCCCCATGTCCTTCAGCCTGCACAGTGGCTGGACAGGCCCGGCAAGGAGCAGACTCTTTGTGTATACTCTCTCGGCAATTTCGCCTCCGGCCAGCGCGAGCAGGACAGGCTTTTGGGCGGTATGCTGAAGGCCGAGCTGGAGTTTTCTCCCGAGGGAGAGTTTATCGGTTTTAAGTCGGCCGATATCGAGGGTATAGTCACCCACTATGATTACGGAAATGTCAATTTCAAGCTTTATATGATAGATGATTACAACGAAGAGCTGGCCGCCTCCCACGGCCTGCACAAGTATGACCTGCCCGTCAGCTACGCCTTTTTCACCGAGAGGATGGCCGGGATGAAGGAGTCTGTCGCCAGATGAACTTTTGTGGGATAGAGGTGGACAGCCGTTATTTTCTGGCCCCTATGGCCGGAGTGACCGACGACGCCTTTCGCGTTATATGCGAGGGTTACGGCGCGTCCATGACATATACCGAGATGGTCAGCGCCAAAGCCCTGACATACAGGGACGCCAAAACATCCTCTCTGCTGCGCCTGCATGAGGACAGGCGGCCCTGTTTTGCCCAGATATTCGGTCACGAGCCTGACGTCATGGCCGAGGGCGCGGCCATTGCGCTGGAGCTGTCGGGAGCCGAGGGAATCGACATAAATATGGGCTGTCCCGTATCGAAGGTCGTCGGCAACGGCGAGGGAAGCGCCCTTATGAAACAGCCCGAAAGGGCTGCCGAGATAGTCAGGGCGGTCAAAAACGCCGTCTCTGTCCCCGTGACTGTCAAGTTCCGCAAGGGCTTTGAGAGCGGAAGCGACACCTGCGCCGATTTTGCCAGAAGAATGTATCAGGCCGGAGCCGACGCCATGTGCATCCACGGCCGCACAAGGGCGCAGATGTATTCGGGAGAGTCGGACATAGGCGCTGTGGAAGCCGTCAAAAAGGCCGTGCCCGTGCCCGTGATAGCGTCGGGTGACGCGCTTTCGGCTCAAAGGTGCGCCGAGATACTGGACAAAAGCGGCGCCGATTTTATAATGATAGCCAGAGGCAGCCAGGGAAACCCCTTTATCTTTGAGGATTGCCTGAGACATGAGAAGGGTCTGGCGCCTTTAAACAGAAGCTGTCATGATATATTGGAGGTCATGAAGCGCCACGCCGCCCTCAGCTGCGCAGAAAAGGGCGAAAGCAAGGGCATGGTGGAGTTCCGCAAGCACGCTTTGTGGTATCTGGGCAGGCTTTCGGGCGTCAAGGCCTTCAAGGTCAGGATGTCGGGAATAACGGCCCTTGACGAGCTTAAAGGGCTGTGCGATGAAATGGAAAGGGAAAATCCTCGGGTAAAGGGGGTATAAGAATGGACGAAAAGGAGCTGGTTCAAAGGGCCAAGATGGGCGACGAAAAGGCCTTTGAACAGCTTGTAACGGCATATGAGAGAAAGGTCTACGCCACGGCCTATAGGTTTATGTCCAACGAGGCCGACGCCATGGACGCCGCGCAAGACGTTTTTGTCAGGGTATTCAGGTTTATCGGGAAGTTCAATGAGGACAGCTCTTTTTCCACATGGCTTTACCGCATAACGATAAACGTCTGCAAGGATAACCTGAAAAAGAGGGCCGGCAGGGCCGAACTTCCTTTGGAGGTTCAGGACGATGAGGGGGAGAGCTATTATCACGAGATAAGCGACAGCCGCTATGACCCCGTCGAGGTTTATGAGCGAAGTCAATTAAGCCGCGATATACGGGAGGGGATAGAAGCCCTGCCGGAAAATTATAAAGAAATGATAATCATGCGCGACGTGTGTGGCATGACATATGAGGAGATATCCGAGGAGCTGAACCTTGAGATAGGGACGGTAAAATCGAGGATATCGAGGGCCAGAGAAAGACTCAGAAAAAAATTATTACAAAACGGGAACAAACCGGCGTCCTTTCGGTCTAATGGTTGAAAGGGGGAAAAGCTGATATGAAGATATGCGACGGATATGATATCCTTATAAATCAATATATTGACGGCGAGCTTGACCCTCAGCGAGAAGTGCGGCTCAGGGAGCATCTGGAAAAATGCCCGGCCTGTCACGAATATTACAGGCAGCTTTGCGCCGTAAGCGACGCCATGACCGAGGTCGATTTCCCGAAAGAGCTTCACGGCTCCATTATGGAGGCTGTCGGCAGAGAGCGCGACAATAGGGGCCGAAAGGTCGTCCGTTTCAGGCCTCCGGCCGTCGCCGCGGCCGCCGCCGTGCTGGTCATCGGCCTTGTGGGCATCGCTGGCATAAGAAGCGGCATGATAGGGCCGCCAAAAAGCGAGGATGCCGCCGACAGCAGTCTGCTCACGGCCTCGGTCGAGGGAGCTTTGCCCGGTGATGCCGACGAGCCTGAGGCGCCCATGTATTCCGACGGAAGCAAGGAGGATGTGGGACAGGTCAGGTCATATAAGCTGTCGACTCGCATGGCCTCATGGCTGTCGGGCGGAAGCGGTCAGGACGTGGCCGTATATAACCGCATAGGGGGCGAAGAAGAGATGGAAAGCGTTTCGCCAACGGCGGACGGTTATGACGACGGCTTTTTGAACAGCGTCGTCGAAAACATGGACCGCGACCGAGACGACAGCTATGGCTTTTGTATGGTGGCCTGCGGAGCTTTGGAAAAGCTGCCGGAGGAGCTTTCAGCCTATGCCGAGGGCGTTATGCCCGGCGGAGTTGTCATTTTAAACGTGAAAAACGACCCTTCCGTCAGGGAGGAAATCGACCGCAGTATGTCAGAGAATGGTTTTGAGGTCTTCTATGATGAGGACGAGGTTTATTTTACTGTGGACGCCGACGCCGAGACGGGTCTTGTTATAATCGAGCTTGACGAAGAGTAAAGCCTTTAAATATACAAAAAATAGCTGTGCTTCGCACAGCTATTTTTAGATATCAGCTTGAGTAATCCTCCAGAAGAAGGGCCAGCTCCACGTCGCTGTCGACGGCCACGCCTTTTGAAAGCTCTTCGCGGTCGGCCTTCGGCAGGGTTGATACGGGAAAATCTGTCAGCTTTATAATCTGCCCTCCTTCGGAGAAAACGGCCACCATGCCCATATGTTCTTTGACGAGGTATTTTGCTTGCGGCGTCGGGATATCGGCGGAGGCTTCGACGGGTTCGCCGCCCGAGAGAGCCGCAGCCGAGGCCATTATAACGGCCGCGCCGATGGCCACGGCGGCCAGACGGAGCCTTGAAAATCTTTGGGTCATGTTTTACATACACCTCTTTTTAATACAGTTTTGACAGACCGGAGGGAAATATTCACATTATGTTTTTGCTTTTTGCGGATAAGAGTGATATAATATGTTCGAGTTTGTACTTATAAGGTGATTTTTTATGACTAAAAGCAAGAGAAGAAAAGCGTCTGTAACATGGCGATATATCGGCTTTGTCCTTGTCACGCTGCTGCTGATAGGCCTGACCTGCATGGCCATATGCGGCGCGGCCTTTGCCTATTATATCAAGGCCTATGTCAGCTCGGACGTGGACATCGACCTTGAAAGCTTCCGCCTCAACTTCACCAGCTTTATCTATTATGTGGACGGACAGGGCAACGAGATCGAGCTTGAACAGCTCCACGGCTCGGAGAACAGGGTGTGGGCCGATATCGAGGAGATACCCCAGACCCTTCAGGAGGCCTTTATTTCGGTCGAGGACGCCACCTTCAGAGACCACAGCGGCGTCAACTGGAAGAGGACTATCGGCGCCGCCATAAACTTTGTCGTCAAGATAAGGGACAATTTCGGCGGCGGCTCCACCATAACCCAGCAGCTTATAAAGAACCTGACGGGAGACGACGAGACCTCGGTCAAGAGAAAGATACAGGAGGTCATGCGCGCCCTCGAGTTGGAAAAGCATTATGAGAAGGACGACATTCTGGAGATGTATCTCAATACGATATATTTCGGACAGTCGGCCTACGGCGTAAGACAGGCGGCCATGACATATTTCGGCAAGGAGCTTGACGAGCTTACATTGGCCGAGTGCGCCTCTATTGCCGGAATCACAAAAAACCCGTATAAATACGACCTTTTCCGCTTCCCCGAATACAACGCCGAGCGCCGCGCCGTCGTCCTCAAGCTCATGTGGGATCAGGGCAAGATAACTAAGGACGAATACGAAACTGCCATGGCCGAGGATGTCCAGGCCGTCAGAAAGACCGACGACGGCGCCAGCCGACAGTACCAGTCGTATTTTGTCGACGCCATCATCGACCAGGTCATAAACGACCTTGTTGAGGAAAAGGGCTACAGCACCGATACGGCAAAGCTGCTGCTTTATACAGGCGGCCTTAAAATAGTATCCACTATCGACGTCGACATCCAGCAATACATGGACGAGGTCTTTAACGACCTTGAAAACTTCCCCGGCAAAATGGGCAAGGACGGCACCATGCCCCAGGCGGCCATGGTTGTCATGGATCCCTATACGGGCGAGGTCAAGGCCCTTTACGGCGGCCGAGGGCCGAAGCAGGGCGACAGGGTGCTTAACCGCGCCACCCAGACAAAACGCTCCCCCGGCTCCTCGATAAAGCCTCTGACCGTATACGGCCCGGCTATTGAGGAGGGCATAATCACGCCCATAACCGTTGTCGACGACGTGCCGAAGGACTTTGAGCTTCGAGCCGGAGGCTGGCCCAAAAACGAGAATAACTATTTCAGCGGCAAATGCACCATTTTGAGGGGCATCGCCGAATCTCTCAACACGGTAGCCGTCGACGTGACAATGAAGCTGACCCCCGAAAAGTCCTTTGATTTCGCCTATAACAGGCTCAATTTATCCACCCTTATCGAAAGCCGCACCGTGACAAAGAAAAACGGCGACAGCGAGGTGCAGTCGGATATCAATATAAGCCCCATGGCTCTCGGAGGCCTGACCGACGGCGTCAGGGTCATAGATATGACGGCGGCATATTCGGCTTTTGTCAACGACGGATATTATATCGAGCCGACCCTTTATACAAAGGTCTATAACTCCAAGGGCGAGCTGCTTTTGGAAAAGACGCAGAACAAATCTCAGGCCATGAGCTCCAAAACGGCCACATATATGTTAGAGCTGCTGAAAAATGTCGTCAATAACGGCACGGGTCGCAGGGCGGCCCTCGGCAACGGCATAGAGGTCGGCGGTAAAACAGGTACGACGACAAGCAACAACGACCGCTGGTTTGCCGGCGTCACGCCCTATTACACGGGCGTCGTCTGGTTCGGCTACGACCGCCAGCAGGAGGTCACGGGAGTTTCCATGAACCCGGCCCTTTACCTTTGGAAGGAGGTCATGGCCAAAGTTCATAGCGGCCTGTCGGCAAAGAAGTTCACCCAGACCACCGAGCTTGTGCAAGTCAGCTATTGTGTCGACAGCGGACTGCTGCCGGGCGAATACTGCTCTCAGGATCCTCGCGGAAGCCGCGTGGCCACAGCCTATCTGGCCAAGGAGGATGTGCCGACGGAGACCTGTCAGACACACATAAAAATTGAGGTCTGCGGCGAGACGGGCCTGCCGGCCACCGAGTTCTGTCCATATGACCAGCTTAAGGAGGTCGTAAAGCTGTATGTTGAGGACCGCGACTTCCCCGTCCCCGTGACGGTCAGCGACCGCGACTACTGCATATATCCCGACGACGTCTGCAAGGTTCACAATGCCGAGAACGACGGCAACGCTGTGACCGAGCCTGACCTGCCTCCCGAGGCCGACAAGAATCCCGGACAGGAGGGCGACGACCCTCTCGACAATATCCCCGACCCCGATGACGGCGACGCCTTCGACGATTGGTGGGACAGCATTTTTAACGGAGACGGACAGGAATAATAAAAAGGCTCTGAGATAGATAATATCTCAGAGCCTTTAAAAAACTCAAATTATATTTCAGGGTCGTTTTCTTCGGGAGCCTCGCCGTTTTTGATTTCATTTATAATGGTGTCGGCGTCGGGGATGACAGGCTCGGCCTTTTCAACATCGAAAAAGGAGTCGCCGTCCGGGACGTCGTCGCGGTTTTCTTCGGTCTGTCCGCCGCCCTTCCTGACATAGGCCGACGGAGGGAAGAGATACCACGCGGCCGAATAGACGACAATAGATGTGACGGCCGCCAAACGGGGAAGCGAGAGACATCCGGCTCCGAACGCCGCTCCCGATATGAGGCAGGCCGACGAGGCCGCCGCGCCAAGGATACTGAAGGTTATAACGGGGCTTTTGCTCTTTCCGCCGAACCTCATTGTTCCGACTGCCATGGCCGCCACGGCCGCCATGGCGGCGGCGATTATCTCGGCGGCAAAGGCGTGAACATGGGGGTTTGCGGCGGCGTGCTCCTTGTAGAAAAAGAGCAGAAGGGCTCCTGCGTAAAAAATCGGCACGGAGGTCATGATCGAGGATGTCTCCCCGTCCTTCGAGGCCACGGAGAATATCATTGACAGCGCCGCTATAAAGGCGAAAACCATGCAGGCCGGGGCCAGAAGGTCTATCGGCTCGGCCGCAAGGGCCTCGCGCGCGTTAAAGCTGAAAAATCCGGCCGCCGCCGTGCCGAAAGCGGCTGTTACGACGGCTGTTTTAAACACATCATTGACCCTTTGTTGTTTTGGTGAGGGGGCCGAGCCGGCAAGATAGGCGAAGCCGCCTATAAGGGCCGCCGAAAGAATGAAAAGTATGTAATAGACGGCCGAGGGGCGTCCCTCCGCTCCGACGCCGCGGAAAATACCCGTCACGGCGCCCAAAAATACCGAAATTGCAAGTGCTTTTGTTCTGCTGATTTTTTTCATAATATCTTGTCCTGTCGCTTCATATTATATATCGTGAAAGATTTTTGCCCGCAAAAAGACATACGGGCCAAGGGCTTATATTTAATTATATCATAAATTGCCGTACAAAACGAAGCTTTGCCGCGCGCAAAGCTTTGCGCGGCTGTCACTGTGCGACAAAACGGCAATTTCCGATGAAATAAAAACATTGACGCGTTTTTTAAAACGCTCAGGACTTGCTTCGCAAGTCTCTGGAAAGCCTTTTGGCTTTTCAGTTGTGTTTTTATTATATCACATTTTTGCCCTGATGAAATGAAAACTTTTTCGGAAAGGAAATAAAATGAAAAGGCTGCTGATAATTTTGCTCGCCGTTATGGCAATCGTTTATTCCATGCCCCTGTTGACGGTCGGTCTCGGAGGCGGAGGAGAGGACAGGACAAAGGAGCCGGGAGGGGCCGAGCTGGTTGACGGAGAGGGTACATTTGACGAAAAGACGACCATAACCCTCTGGGACGAGGGACAGGTAAAAACCCTTTGCCTGCGCGACTATCTCTGCGGCGTGGTGGCGGCCGAGATGCCGGCATCCTTCCCCGAGGAGGCGCTCAAGGCCCAGGCTCTGGCCGCCAGAACATACACCATGTACCAGCTCAGCCTTTACGAGGGCGGCATGGCCATACCCGAAAGGCATTCGGGCGCCCAGCTTTGCTCCGACCACACCCACTGCAAGGCCTTTTGCGACATCGAGGCCGATGGGGAAAGTATGTGGGGAGCCAACAGGGATTTCTATACCGATAAGATAAGACAGGCCGTCGACGACACCTGCGGCATTATCGCCACATATGAGGGCAAACCGATAGCCGCCGTTTTCCACTCGGTCTCCTCCGAAATGACCGAAAGCTCGGTTTCCGTCTGGGGAAGCGAGAGACCCTATCTCGTCAGCGTCGAAAGTCCCGGCGGCGAGCAGGCTCCCAGATACAAGGGACAGGTGGTTATCTCCGAAGAGGAGTTTAAAGGCAAAATGCTGGCCGCTCACCCCGAGATGGATTTTTCCGAAAGCTCGGACAAGTGGTTCAAGGCCTCAAACCGCTCGGAGGCAGGCGGCGTCATAGACGTGTCTGTCGGCGGCGTCAGGGTCAGCGGAACGTGGCTCAGGGGCCAGCTGGGGCTCAACTCCACAAACTTTACATACACGCCCAAGGACGGTATGCTTTATTTTGACACCACGGGCTACGGCCACGGCGTCGGCATGAGCCAGTACGGAGCCAAGGCCATGGCCGAAGAGGGCAAAACCTACGACGAGATAATCAAATGGTATTACACGGGCGTCGATTTGACAATAAAATCGTGAAACAAAAAAGAACGGAATAAAAAGAATATTTTTCGGCCCTCAAGGCGATAATAGCCTTGGAGGTGCTAAAGATAATGAATGATAAAGAAGGCGTAATGGCCAAATTAGCCGATTTTGCCGAGGATAAGGGTTTTTACATAATCCTTATGCTCTGCGTTGTCGCAATAGGCATATCGGGTTATGTTTTGTTTTTCGTCCCTCAGCCGACGACCGACGAGGGACTGGGCAACTCCCTTGAGGGGGGACTGCCCTCTGCCGGTGAGCTGGTGCCCGACCATATACCAACGATACCGGATGTGGACGTCAGGCTGGAGCCGGAGGAAAAGCCGGCCGTGCCGGAAACCCCCGTCATTCCTCAGCAGGACGAGGAGCAGGAGGTTTGGCTGTTCAGCAAAAGTCCTGAATATTATATGCCTCTCAGCGGAGAGGTCATAAGGGAGTTTTCGGTCGACGCCCTCGTTTACGATAAGACCATGGACGATTGGCGCACCCACAACGGCGTCGACATCTCCTGCGCCGTGGGTGACGAGGTCAAGGCCATCGCCGCCGGCACGGTTGAGAGCGTTTTTGAGGACAAGCTTCAGGGCAACGTCATAATAATCAGCCATGACGGCGGAGTCAAGAGCGTTTACTGCGGTCTGGCCCCCAACGAGACGATGGCCGAGGGAATGGCTGTTGAGCAAGGACAGGTCATCGGCACTGCCGGAAACACCATGAAGACGGAAAGCCTTTTGGAGCCTCACCTCCATCTGGCCGTTATGAAGGACGGAGATTATATCGATCCCCTTTCCCTCAAGCTGAAATAAAAAAAGAGGCTCGCGCCCCTGTTTGGGGCGCGAGCTGTTTTTAAAGCTTGAAATCATCCTCGTCAAAGGTCTTTTTGAGGGGCGCCGGACGGGAGGGCTTTCTTTGCAGGGGGTCGTATTTGAAATTGCGGCAGCTGTCGAGAGGCCCCACAGGCCCTTTTTTGCGGCACATGAACCTGTCCTCGTCAAGCTGCACTCCGTTCTCACACAGAGCGCAGGACGGCCTGACGTCCTTGTCAAAAAGCATTTTCCACTCCCCCATTCGGTTATACTGTAATTATTATATTATTCCGAGGCCTTTTTGGCAACAGTCTTTTTTACCCTTTTTTCCTTTGACATGAGGCTCGAAAGCAACAGAGCCAGCGAGAGATAGACTCCCATGACGATAAAATAGTAAAGGGGCGACGCGGCGTAAAGACGCTCCGATTCGACGGGCGGCATACTGACGGCCACCTCTCTGAGAAAATACACGGAGGCGGGATAAACAAGGGCCGCCGACAGGATACCCTGGGCCGCCTTGCCGATAAAATACCGCCCCATGTATATCGGCCTGTCGCCCAGCAGGGACAGCACCTGGCAGTGTACCGAAAGGCCGCCGAAGCCTATTATAAAAGCGCACACGGCCATGGCAAAGGGAAGGCTCGCCCCTTGGCAGGGCAGGCTCAGGACGCCCCCGGTCATCTCGATAATTCCCTTTGTCAGCGATTCTGCGTAGCCTTGCGGCAGGAAAAAGAGCAGTCTTTGGCACAGGCTGAAAAAGCCGCATTTTTGCAGAAAGGCCATAAGGGCCGAAAAAAATATGACAAAGCCGCAGACGTTTATCATTGAGGCAAAGGACGAGCTGACGGCCGAGGTAAAGGCCGACGGCGTCAGCCTTCCCCTGTGGGCCGCGACACTTTTTTGCGGTATGCCGCCCCTGTAAAAGAAACCCGAAAGCACGCCGATGATGACGGCGCTGAGGATGTGGCAGATATATATGACGGCCCCGGCCCTCAGACTGCCGAACAGCGATACGCCGACGGCCGAAAAGATAAAGGCCGGGCCGCAGCTGCTGCAAAAGCCCAGCAGACGGGAACATTCCTCGGCCGTGCAGGCTCCGCCGTCATAGAGGTCAAAGGCCGTTTTGGCCCCGATGGGATAACCCCCTATAAGGCCCAGCACAAAGGCCGGAGCGCATGAGGAGGGCAGACGAAATAGATATCTCATGGGAAGGGCGAAAAGACGGGACAGGCTGTGGGCCATACCTGTCGAAATGCAGAGGGAGGACAGGACGAAAAAGGGGAAAAGGGAGGGGATGACCACCCTCATGCAGGCGTCTATCCCGGCCGAAGCGGCGGCCGAGACTTCTTTGGTGAATAGGATAAGCCCCGACCCGAATAAAGTTATAAGGCAGAAGGTGACGGCCGAAAGGACGCGTCCAAGCAGATTTTTTTCCATGGCTTTCATGCTCCTTAAACAAGACTTGCTATAATGTATATTCGTAAGCTTGGAGGTAATTACTTTGAAAGAGGGCTCATTCAGAGAAAAAATATATCAGGCGGCCGAGGAAATGGACCTTTGGGGCTACAGCGGCTTCGGCCTGCCGAGGATAGAGATGGAGGGGGACAGGATATTTTCCATCGAGGACCACGGGGGACTGCTGGAATACGGCCCCGAGGTCATCAAGGTGGCGGCGCGCGAGCTGGTGGTGACGGTGACGGGAACGGATATGGAGATAGTCTCCATGGAAAAGGGCAGCCTGACGGTGCGCGGCAGGATAGCCCAGGTATCCCTTTCGAGGTGAGAGCATGGTAAAGAGAGCCATAAGGTTTTTCCGCGGATACAGGAGGATAGAGGTCTCCTCGGCCTATCCCGAGCGTTTTCTCAATATGTGCCTTTCCAGAGACATCGAGCTGTGGGACGTCGAGCATTTTGACGACGGATGCGTCAGATGCACACTTTCCTCCCGTGACTGCCGCACGGCCCTTGAGCTTGAAAAAAAGTGCATGTGCGATATAGATATAATTAAAAGGGGCGGCTTTTTGACGGCCGTAAGTCCCCTGTCAGGCAGATATTTTCTCATTGGCGCGGCCGCCGTGTGCATATTTCTCTGCTGGGCGTCCAGCCTGTTTTTGTGGAGGGTCGGCATTTACGGCTGTAAGGATATCTCTGAGAGGGAGCTTTCATCCCAGTTGGCCGCCCTCGGCCTGCAGCCAGGGGTCAGGATATCCTCCGTCGACAAGGAGAACATAAGACTTGAGCTGATGAACAGCCGCGACGATATCGCCTACATAACCATAAATATCAGAGGCAGCGAGGCAAGGGTGGACGTCAAGGAGAGGGGCCCCGACGAGGCGCCCGAGCTGCCCCTCGGCCCCTGCGACATAGTCAGCGACAAGGACGGCGTCATAAAGAGTATACAGGTTTTAGAGGGCGAAAAGCTTGTGAGTGACGGCCAGACGGTCATTGCCGGAGACAGGCTGGTCAGCGGCCTTATGACCTCCTCTCAGGGCGAGGTCAGACAGGTCAAGTCTATGGCCAACGTCACTCTTCGCACATGGCGCACGGTCGGCGCGGCGTTGAGCCGCGAGATATACGCCATCGACCCGACGGGACGCGTCAGAAAAGATTACGCCCTCGAGATAGGTGGGCGGAGGATAGAGGGGTATGTTGTTGAAAAATCTCCATTCCCGTGGTATTATAAGACAAGGGAAGTTTTGCCGCTGACGGTCGGCGGCTTCACCCTGCCCTTTGCCAGGGTCATAAAGGAGACATACTATGAGTGTGCGCCCCGTCTGCTGGAGCTTTCGGAGGAAAAATGCGCCCTTTTGCTGGAGGACAGCTGCAAGGCGTTGCTGCAGGGCGTCATCGGAGACGGGAGCATAGTATCTTCAAAAATAACCACCCATTTCGACGGCGGCAGACTGTATCTTACCATGGAAGCCGAATGCGAGGAAAAGGCGGGCAGATACGCCCCCATTGATATCACAGGAGAATAAGAATGATTGAACAGGTCGTAAATGTCGAGAGAATTGAACAGATAATTGAGCTTTTCGGTTCTTTTGACGAAAATATAAGGATGATAGAAAGAGATTGCGGCGTAAATATCGTCAACAGGGATACCGAGCTGAAAATATCCGGCGAGGCGGAAAACGTCCTGCTGGCCAAGGAGGCCGTCGAGACCCTTTTGCGGATGGCGTCAAGGGGCGAGGAGATAAGCGCTCAAAGCGTAGGATATGTCCTCTCCCTCGTCCGCAAGGGCAGGCAGGAGCAGATGATATCCCAGATGGAAAAGGGCGTCATCTGCGTCACCGTCCGCGGCAAGCCCGTCAAGGCCAAGACCCTCGGACAGCAGGCCTATATAGACTCCATAAAGAAAAATATAATCACCGTGGGCGTCGGCCCGGCCGGCACGGGCAAGACCTATCTCGCCGTGGCCTGCGCCGTGGCGGCCTTCCGCCAGAAGGAGGTCAACAGGATAATCCTGACCCGTCCGGCCGTCGAGGCCGGGGAAAAGCTGGGCTTTTTGCCCGGCGACCTGCAAAATAAAGTCGACCCCTATCTCAGGCCCCTTTACGACGCCTTGTTTGATATGTTCGGCCCCGAGGCCTACCACAGGTATCTGGAAAAGGGGAATATCGAGGTGGCTCCTCTGGCCTATATGAGAGGCCGCACGCTGGACGACGCCTTTATAATTCTCGACGAGGCCCAGAACACCACCCCCGAGCAGATGAAGATGTTTCTGACGCGCATCGGCTTCGGCTCCCGTGCCGTCATAACGGGAGATATCACCCAGATAGACCTGCCCGACGGCAAAATAAGCGGCCTTAAGGAGGCCATGCAGGTGCTGAAGGATGTGGAGGATATCGGCATAAGCTTTTTCGACCACCGCGACGTCGTGCGACACGAGCTGGTGGCAAGGATAATCAAGGCCTATGAGAAGCACGACGCCGCCAGACAGAAAAAGACCTTGCGCGACAAGGCCAAAAAGAATTACAGGATAAAGAAAAAAGACTGAGGTGCAGTATGTCCAAGCTTAAAATAACGATACTGGGCAAAAACGAGTTTCGCGACACCGAGGCGCTGCGTCTGATTCGCCTTGCCGCCCGTGAATGCTGGAAAGCCTTTAAATACCCCTTTGATGGTCAGGTGGATATCACCGTCACGGACGATGGGGGCATAAGGGAGATAAACCGCGAGTATCGGGAGGTCGACAGCGCAACCGACGTGCTTTCCTTTCCCCTCAACGAGTTTGAGGAGGGAAAGGCGCCCGACGATATCGGTATGTCGATAGACCCCGATATAAACGCCCTGCCCCTCGGGGATATGATAATATCGGTCGAGCGCGCCAAGGCCCAGGGAGAGGAATACGGCCACGGCTTCAGCCGCGAATGTGCCTATCTGACGGTACACAGTATGCTTCACCTGCTGGGCTACGACCACATGGACGAGGGGCCGCGGAAGGCCACCATGAGGGAGAAGGAAGAGGAGATTCTGGCCCTTATCGGGCTTGAGAGGAAATAAAAATGGCAGTTGAAAAAACAGGTATTTTTTCGGTGGTCGGCAGGCCCAATGTGGGCAAATCCACCCTTATGAACGCCCTTTGCGGAGCGAAAATAGCCATAGTGTCGGACAAGCCCCAGACGACGCGCACAAGGATAACCGGCGTGTTGACAAAGGGGGAGTATCAGATGGTTTTTCTCGATACTCCCGGCCTGCACAAGCCGAAAAACAGGCTTGGAGATTTTATGGTCAAGGTGGTCAACAGCACGGTCGCCGAGGTTGACACGGCTATATTGCTTGTCGAGCCCGTGGCGAGGATAGGCATACCCGAGCAGATGCTGATTGACAAGCTTAAAGAAAACTCAATGCCGGCCATCCTGGTCATCAACAAGATTGACACGGTGGAAAAGGAAAAGCTGTTGGAGGTCATGGCCCTTTATTCGGCTGAATATGATTTTCTTGAGATAATACCTCTTTCGGCCAAGACGGGGGACGGGCTGGAGCTGCTGGAGGAGACGTTAAAGGGCCAGTGCTTCGATTCCCCGGCCTTTTTCCCCGAGGATATGATATCCGACCAGCCCGAAAGACAGTTGGCCGCCGAAATGATAAGGGAAAAGCTGCTCACCCTTCTCGACAAGGAGGTTCCCCACGGAACCGCCGTGGAGATAGAGCAGTTTGACGAGCGCGGAGACGGCGTTATCGACATAAGCGCCGTCATATATTGCGAGCGCAAAAGCCATAAGGGCATCATCATCGGCGCCAAGGGCGCCATGCTGAAAAAGGTCGGACAGCTTGCCAGACAGGACATGGAGGATATGTTCGGCTGCAAGGTGTTTTTGCAGCTCTGGGTAAAGGTCAAGGAGGATTGGCGCAACAGCGCGGGTCTCATACGCAATTTCGGATACGACGGTAAAAATATCGAGTAAAATATTTCCCCCACTTCCGTCTTTTTACGGGTGTAACGGGGCGTCATCGCGCCGAAACTTATGTTGAGGTGATAAAGATGAAAGACCCTATGTGGAGGCTTTTCAAGGAGACGGGGCTGACCCAGGCCTATATGCTTTACAAGCGCAGTGAAAGGGAGAGCGTGAAGAAAAAGGATGAACTTGACGGTTGACGCGCTGGTTTTGAGGGCGGTGGACTACCGCGAGAGCGATAAAATACTGACCGTCCTGACCCGAGAAAAGGGCAGGCTGACGGTTAAGGCCGCCGGCTCGAGGCGCAAGAGCAGCCGTCTCGCCTCCCCCACCCAGCCCTATTGTTATTCGGAGATGGTGCTTTTTGAAAAGGACGGACGCTACAGCCTCAACGAGGCTAACATAAAATCCCAGTTTTTCGGCCTCTGCGCCGATATCGAAAAGGCGGCTCTGGCAGGGTATTTCGCCTCCGTCCTCATGGCCGAGCCGGAGGAGACGCCGGGAGGGGAGGAAGTCCTGCGCCTTGCCCTCAACAGCTTTTACGCGCTGGAAAAGGGCCTGTGCCCCCAGACCGTCATCAAGGCCGCCTTTGAACTTAGATATATGGCCCTGTGCGGTTACGCGCCCGATTTTGCCGCCTGCGCTCAATGCGGCGAGACGGGCAGGGGAGGCTACATAAATATGGAAAGCGGCGTGTTTCTCTGTGAAAGCTGCCGCAAGGCGCCCTCCTACGGCGACAAATACCTCGACAAAACGGCCGCCGAGGGGGCAAAGTATATCACCTCCTGCGACCTCAAACGCCTTTTCTCCTTCAAGCTCCCCGAGGAATCTCTCGCCCTGTTGGGGGATTTTTGCGAGGAGTATCTCATAAATAAGACCGAGCAGAGCTATCGCGCTCTTGATTTTTACAGGTCGCTTTTCAGTTAAGGAGAGCTTTAAATGACAATGTATGAAAAATCCCTCGCGACGCTGGAATATTTCAAGGTTCTTGAAATGCTTGCCGCCGAGGCTCAGACAGACAAGGGCAAGGCCAGAGCCATGGAGCTAAGGCCCTATTCCAATATGGCCGAATGCCAGCGCGCCCAGCAGCAGACGGCCGACGCCGTCTATCTCATGGGACTTTACGGCAGTCCCGGCCTCTCAGGGGTCAGGGATGTGGACGACGCCGTAAAAAGGGCCGAGATGGGGGGCAGCCTCAGTCCGGCCGAGCTTTTGAGGGTGGCCGGGCTTTTGCGCGCCGCCGCCGGCGTCAAAAAATACCTCGACACCCGGCAGTCGGAAAAGACGACTATAGACGGCTATTTCAGCAGCCTCAACGGCAACAAGTATCTGGCCGACAAGATAACCGACGCCATAATTTCCGAGGAGGAGATAGCCGACGGGGCCAGTTCCCAGCTTTATGACATAAGGCGGCAGATACGCGCCTCCTCCTCAAAGGTCAGGGACGTGCTGAATAGGATAGTCACCTCCTCCTCTACATCAAAGATGCTTCAGGACAATATCATCACCCAGCGCGGCGGCAGGTTCGTCGTGCCGGTCAAGTCGGAATACCGCGGCTCCTTCGGCGGCCTTGTCCACGACACGTCACAAAGCGGCGCGACATTGTTTATCGAGCCGACGGCCGTCGTCGAGCTGAACAACAGCCTCAGGGTGCTTTATTCCAAGGAGAGGGACGAGATAGAGCGCATCCTTTCGGCCCTCTCGGCCGAGGTGGCCTCCTTCGGCGCCGCCATCAAGAGCGATTATCAGACCCTTTGCGTCATAGATTATATCTTTGCCTGCGGCAGACTGGCCTACAAGCTCAGGGCCGTCAGGCCGGAGCTTGTGGAAAAGGGCCAGACCAACCTTATAAAGGCCCGTCATCCCCTGCTTGAGCAGGATAAGGCCGTGCCCATAGGCTTTTCAATAGGCGGCACGGCCGATACGGTCATTATCACAGGCCCCAACACGGGCGGAAAGACGGTCAGCCTCAAGACCCTCGGACTTCATACACTGATGGCACAAAGCGGCCTGCACATTCCGGCCTCCGACGGCAGCCGCGTCGTCGTCTGCCCCTGCGTGCTGGCCGATATAGGCGACGAGCAGTCCATCGAGCAGTCCCTCTCCACCTTTTCCTCCCACATGAGCAATATTGTCAAGATATTCGAGGAGGCCCGTCCCGGCGCCCTTGTCCTAATGGATGAGCTGGGCGCCGGCACCGACCCTGTGGAGGGCGCGGCTCTGGCCATAGCCATAATAGAGCGCCTGAGGGAGATGGGCTGCCGCGTGGCGGCCACCACCCATTATGCCGAGCTTAAAATGTACGCCCTTGAAACAAAAGGGGTGGAAAACGCATCCTGCGAGTTCGATGTGGCGACCTTAAAGCCTACCTATAGGCTCGTTTTCGGCGTGCCGGGGAAATCGAACGCCTTTGCCATATCCGAGCGCCTCGGCATAGACAAATCCATCATAGAGTCGGCCCAAAGCAAGGTGGACAGCCAGAGCCGACAGTTTGAGGAGGTCATATCCAAGCTTGAGGAGAAGCGCCAGGCCCTTGAAAGCCGCATTGCTCAGGCCGAAAAGGATATGCGCGACGCCAGACTCGCCAACGAGGAGGCCCAAAAGCACCGTTCCATGCTGGAGGCCGACAGGGAGAAGTTCCTGCTGGACGCCAAGCTGAAAGCCAATGAAATATTGGCCGAGGCGCGCAGGACGGCCGACAGCGTCATCGACGAGGCCAAGGCCATCAGGCAGAAGGCCGGCCAGGGACTTGACGCCAATCTGGCCGCCGCGCGCGCCGCCTTCCGTGGGGAGCTTTCCAAGGCCGAAAAGGATATAGCCGCCCAGCGCAACGAGAAGAAGGCCATGCCCCTACCCAGAGAGCTTAAGCCGGGCGACGTGGTCGAGATAGACAAAAGGCACCGTTTTGGAGGTTCTGGGCGAAAATGTCACCATTCAGGCCGGCATACTCAAAATAACCTCGCGCAAAAAGGAACTGAATCTGCTGGATAAATCCGACGCTCCCAAGGAAAAGCCCAAAAAGAGCAAGTCCGCGGTGTCGGCTCCCTCCGAGCCGGCCAGCTCGTCTGTTGACGTCAGGGGTATGTCGGCCGAGGAGGCCATAATGGAGGTCGACATGTTCATCGACCACGCCATAAGGTTCCACCTTGAGACGGTTACTATAATTCACGGCAAAGGCACTGGCGTCCTCCGCGCCGCCATACAGAACCAGATGAAGCGCGATCCAAGGGTCAAAAGCTGCCGCTCGGGCGTCTACGGCGAGGGCGAAATGGGCGTTACGGTCGTTACATTGAAGAAATAGATGAGAATGTAATAACATGGGACGCCCGAGCGCCGCGAAGCGGCGTCCGCCGGAAGTCCGGCGAAAGGATTTTGACGAGTTTATCTCGGCAAAATCTATTTAATAAAAAGGGGCCCCCGAAAAGTCCAATGACTTTTCGGGGACGTGGTGGTGGGTCAGATGTCCCTTGTCGGCTCGGCCGTCCTTATGCTGATTGCCTTCAATATGTGGGATATAAGACAGTTCAAGGTGGCAAACTTCATTCCGGCCGCCTTTATGCCCCTTGTTTTCAGCCTTTTTCAGGGATTGATATAAATATCAAAATGGGCAATTTGTGTAAATATACTAAAAGCTGCCCGTTACATAGCGGCGTCCTTTTGAGGATTTGACATAAATGACTGAAGCTTATTGATTTTTAGGTCGATTTCTGTTAATCTATTATAGTGAATTGGGTAGCTATTACCCATGAGGGAAAGGTGAGGTTATCTTATGTATTCGAAGGATGCCACAGTAAATAATCAGGTCGGACTTTACGCCAGACCTGCCACATTTTTTATCCAGAAGGCCAATGAGTATAAAAGCACCATCATGGTCGAGAAGGAAGAGCGCAAGGTAAACGCGAAGAGCCTTTTGGGCGTGCTGTCCCTTGGCATCACCAAGGGCACGGTCATCACCGTCTCGGCCGAAGGCCCCGACGAGGAGGAGGCCGTCAACGCTCTGTGCGACCTTATCGCCTCCAACTTCGGCGAATAAACAACTGTCTGTCGCTCAAAGACGCCGCATGATATTCCATGCGGCGTTTTTTGGATATTTAAGGAGACAAGGATGACTTTTGAACAGCTGAAGCAAAAAGCCCACGACCTGCCGAGAGAACCCGGCGTTTATATCATGAAGGATATCGACGGGCAGATAATATATATCGGCAAGGCCAAGGCGCTCAAAAACAGGGTGAGCCAGTATTTTGCCAACCTCGCCTCCCACACGGCAAAAACAAGGCAGATGGTGTCGAAGATAGACAGCTTCGAAACCATTTTCGCAAACTCCGAGTTCGAGGCCCTGCTTTTGGAAAACACCCTTATAAAAAAGCACAAGCCGAAATATAATATCCTTTTAAAGGATGACAAGGGATATCCCTTTGTCGCCATAAGTCATGAGGAATATCCCCGATTTTCCATCGAGAGCGCCGTAAAGGACAAGAGCCTTGAATATTACGGCCCCTACGGCGCGCGCGGCGCTGCCAAGACGGCCATAGATATGCTCAAGCAGACCTTCCTGCTGCCCACCTGCTCGAAGACCTTTCCGAGAGATATCGGCAAGGAGCGCCCCTGTCTGCGCTATCAGATGAAAAAATGCTGCGGCGTATGTACGGGCAATGTTTCAAAGGAGGAGTATAACGCTCTTATAGACCAGTGCCGCTCACTTTTGAAGGGCAACGACAGGGAGATTATAAAGCAGCTTGAGGACGATATGGCGGCCTATGCCGAAAATCTCGAGTTCGAAAAGGCCGCCGCCTGCCGCGACAGAATAAAGAACCTCCGGCGCATGGGCCTGACAAATACCGTCACGGGGGGCAGGCTGTCCGACAGGGACGCCCTGGCCTTCGTCACGCTGGGGTCGCGCTCCTGCGTGTCGCTCCTTTCCTTTGTTCAGGGAAATCTTATCGGCAAGCAGGTGACATTTTTCGACGGGCTGGAGGAAAACGACATGGAGGACGCCGTCGAAAGCTTTATCAAGCAGTATTACGGTATGTTTCAGACGGCGCCGAAGGAGCTTCTCATATCCAAGCCGCTGGAGGAGGTATCCTCCCTCGAGGAGTTTCTGAGCCAACTGAGGGGAAGCAAGTGCGTCATCACCTGTCCACAGAGGGGCGAGAGACTCCGTCAGGCCAAGCTGGCCGAAAGCAACGGCTTTTTGGAGCTGGACACCTTGCAGCGACGGGAGCAGAAATCCCAGAAGCTGATGGAGCTTGTCCGCGATACGCTGGGCCTTGAGGAAATACCCCACAGGGTGGAGGCCTATGATATCTCCAACACGGCCGGAGACCTGCCCGTGGCCTCGATGACCGTGTTCACAGACGGCAAGCCGGCCAAAAAGCACTATAAGAAATACAAGATAAAAACGGCGCGCGGCGGCGACGATTACGGCGCCATGGCCGAGGTGATAGGCCGCAGGCTCGACAGGGCAATAAACGGCGACGAGAGCTTCCTGCCCCTGCCCGATATGATGCTGATTGACGGAGGAAAGGGCCAGACAGGCGTTGCCTGTGAGGAGCTTCAAAAGAGGGGAATGGATATACCCGTCTTCGGCATGGTCAAGGACGACCGCCACCGCACAAGGGCGCTTGTCACTCCCGACGGCCATGAGATAGGCATAAGCGCCACGCCCCAGATGTTCGCCTTTGTTGGCAGGATACAGGAGGAGACCCACCGTTTTGCCATCGAGTTCCACCGTGACAGCCGCGTCAAAAGCATGAGAAGGAGCCGCCTTGACGGCATAGAGGGCCTTGGCCCTACGAGGAGGAAAAAGCTTCTCGACCGTTTCGGCACCATAAAGGCCATCGCTCGCGCCGATATCGGCGAGCTGGCGCAGGTCGTGCCTGTCAACGTGGCCGAGAATATCAGGAAAAAGTTAGGAGAATGGGATCATGAGGATAATCAGCGGCCGCCTGAGGGGGCGCGGGCTGGAGACGCCACGGGGCATGACGACGCGCCCAACGACAGATAAGGTCAAGGAGTCAGTCTTTAATATAATCCAGTTCGACCTTCCCGGGGCGAGGGTGCTCGACCTTTTTGCCGGCTCGGGACAGATGGGGCTGGAAGCCCTTTCGAGGGGGGCCGCCTCGGTCGCTTTTGTCGACAGGGACAGGTCGGCCCAAGAGGCGATAAAAAAGAATATATCGGCCTGCGAGGCCGAAGGCGTATGCCGCCTTTACGAGGGCGATTCCTTTGATTTCCTGCGCTCGGCCGCGGCGAAAAGCTTTGATATAATATTTCTTGATCCTCCCTACGGCGGCGATATCCTCAAAAGGGCCATTGCCGATATCGACAGGTTTGACATCTTGAAAGAACATGGTATAATGATTTGTGAAAAGGCGCCCGAGGACGATATTCTGCCCCTGCCCTCGGGGCTGACCTTGCAAAAAGAATATAAATACGGCAAAATCATGCTGTGGAAGATTCTGAAAGAGGACGAGCCTGAATGAAAATAGCAGTTGTGCCCGGGAGCTTTGATCCCCTCACCTGCGGCCATGTGGATTTGGTGCAGAGGGCGGCCACCCTGTTTGACAAGGTCTATGTGGTGGCCATGATAAACGACCAGAAAAAATACACCCTCTCTCCCGACGAGCGCCTTGATATCATGCGCTATGATTTGGTGGGGATGGAAAATGTCGAGGTTGAGTTTTACGGCGGTATGCTGTATGATTATCTGAGGGAAAAGGGCGCTCACGCCATCGTCAAGGGTATCAGGAACAGCGACGACACCGAGTATGAGATTTTTATGGCCAATTTCAACAGGGTGCATTATCCCGACGCCGAGACGATATTCCTGCCCCCTCGCCACGGCTTTGAGCGCATAAGCTCATCATATGTAAAGGAAAGGTGCCGCAAGGGTCTCTCCCTCGAGGGGCTTGTGACAAAGCACACGGCACAGATTCTTCTTAAAAAAACGGAGGATGAAAAATGGCTGGAAATGTAATAGACGAACTGGTCAATACACTTTATGAAACGATAGACGACGCTCCGGCCGTGCCGCTGAGCAACAAGTGCATCATCGAGAGGGAAAAGGCCCTTGATATGCTGGAGGAGATAAGGGCCAACCTGCCCAGCGAGCTTAAAATGGCCACCGAGATAGTCGAAAAGAGAAACGACTTTATCTCGGCCGGCAAAAAGGAATACGACAGTAAGGTCAAGCAGGCCGAGGAGATGGCCAAGCAGAAGGTCAACGACCACGACATCGTCGTCGAGGCGCGCAAAAAGGCCGCCGAGATAATCGCCACGGCCGAGGCGCGCTCCAAGGAGCTTATGAACGCCGCCGTGACATACTGCGACGACGCCATGAAGCGCACCGAGGTCGCCATGGACCAGGCCCTTGACCAGATGAAGAGCAACCACAGCCGCATGATGGTGACGCTGAAAAATTATCAGAAATAACATTTTCCGTAAAAGTGGCGGTTGGTGGGGAAAACCCGAAAAATCAAGAAAAATCGAACAGGACAGAAGAAAGAGTATAATCTTCCTTCTGTCCTGTTTTTTATGCCAAAAATATCGAACATATGTTTTAAATTCAGAAATTTTCACTTTTTTGCCTTAAAATAGGCGTTTTTTGAGCAAAAAAATTCAATATCTCCTATTGCATTTTTTTTGAGCTATAGCTATAATTAAAACCAGATAGTGGCTGATAGTGGTAAAAAGTTGTTTTCTGTGGCAAAAGTGAGGTGAGTCTGCCAATGAGAGGTGAATATCTGCATTCGGTCGACTCAAAGGGCCGCATGATTTTTCCCGCAGGTCTACGAAAGGAGCTTGGCGAGGGCTTTGTCATCTTCAAAGGTCTCGACGGCTGCATATGCGCCTATTCCAAGGAGGATTGGGACGCCTTTGAAAGCAAGATAGCCGCCATGCCCATTGCCAAGGCCAGAAAGCTCCAGCGTTTTTATTCGGCCAACTATCCCTGCGAGCCCGACGGGCAGGGCAGGATACTCCTTCCTCAAAGCCTGAGGACATACGCCGGCATAACAAAGGACGTCATTGTGGCCGGCATACAAAAGCGCGTCGAGATATGGGACGCCGAGCGCTGGAAGGACTATAACGACAATGTCACCTCCGACGAGATAAGCGAGCTTATGGAGGAGGAAAACATATAATGGAGTTTTCCCATGTGCCGGTATTGGCGGCAGAATGCATCGAGGGTCTTGCCGTAAAGCCCGACGGGATATATGTCGACGGCACCACGGGGGGCGGAGGCCATTCCTCCCTGATAGCCGAAAGGCTGTCGGAAAAGGGCCGTCTCATATGTATCGATCGCGATGACGACGCTCTGAATGCGGCGGAAAAGCGCCTTGCGCCTCTCCATAAGAATATCACATTTGTCAAAAGCAATTTCAGCGCCGTGGCCGACGTCCTTGACGGTCTCGGCATAGACAGCATAGACGGCATTCTTTTCGACCTCGGCGTTTCCAGCTATCAGCTCGACAACGGCGAAAGGGGCTTTTCCTATATGACCGACGCCCCCCTCGACATGAGGATGGACAGGAGCCAGAGCCTCGACGCGAGGCAGGTCGTAAACCAATACAGCCGCGAAGAGCTGAAAATGATAATTTCCACCTACGGCGAGGAGCGTTTCGCTTCGGCCATTGCCTCGGCCATATGCAGGCAGAGGGAGCAGAAGCCCATCGAGACTACCCTCGAACTGGCCGAGCTTATCAAATCGGCCATGCCGGCTGCCGCGCGCAGGGAAAAACAGCATCCCGCCAAGCGCGCCTTTCAGGCCATAAGGATAGAGGTCAACGGCGAGCTGGCGGCCGTCGAGGAGGCCGTCAAAAGCTCGGTGTCGCGCCTCGCCAAGGGCGGCAGGATAGCCGTCATCAGCTTCCACTCGCTGGAGGACAGAATCGTAAAAAGAGCTTTTGCCGCCGAGGCGCAAGGATGCACCTGCCCTAAGAGCTTTCCCGTCTGCGTCTGCGGCAACAAGCCGAAGATAAAGCTCATCTCAAAGGGGGTTATTACGGCCTCCGAAAAAGAACTTGAAGAAAATCCCCGTGCCCGAAGCGCCAAGCTCAGGGTGGCCGAGAAATTATAAAAGGCAAACATACGGAAAGGATGTACGAAATGGCATACAGAGGACAGAGCACGGCAGCCGAAAAAAGAGAATACGAGTTTCCGGAGATAGAAAATTACGGCATAACGGCCTTGCCCGAAAACAAAAATGTCAAAAGAGGGGCCAAAAAGGCGCCCTATGTAAAATATTCCCTTATGATTCTCTGTATGTTCGCCATGCTTTTGTGCGTGCTTTACAGCAACAGCCGCTTTGCCGAGCTGACGCTGGAGGCCGACTCCATGCGCGCGCAGCTTGACGAGCTGAAAAGCGAGGGAAACGCCCTCAATGCCAAGCGCGAGCAGAAATACAATCTGGCCTATGTCGAGCAGATGGCCGTCACCAAGCTGGGCATGGTCAAGCAGGACAAAAACCAGATAATATATCTCTCCATTTCAAATCCCGACAAGGTGATGGTAGCCAGCGCCGAGGATATTGAAAACGGGACAGGCATCGTCTCAGGCATAGTAAAAAGCTTTAACGCCGTTGTGGAATATCTCAACTGACGGGGATATATAAATATTGTGGGGCCGATGTCCCACAGCTTTCGCAAGGAGCGAGGAAGCAGGTTTTTCCTTGCTCCGGTTTTTTCGTCTTAATATCCTTGGAGGGACTTTTTTAATGAGCAGAAGGGCTGACTCCTCAATGCGCCGCAGGCTGTTTTTCGTCACAGCGGTTTTCGGCGTGGTGTGTTTTGTTATAATAGCCGTCAGGCTGTTTTATTTACAGGTCATAAAATATGACGAATACCAGCAGAGGGCCATAAGCCAGCAGATGAGGGACAAGGTCATCGAGGCTTCTCGCGGCACCATATACGACCGCAACCTCAAGCCTCTTGCCATCAGCGCCGGCACCGAAATGGTCACCCTTGAGGCCGTCAAGATAGACAGCGAGGAGGAGGGCCTGCTGATAGCCAAGACCTTAAGCGAGATACTCGAGCTGGATTATGACAGCGTGCTGGAAAAGATCCAGGCCAAGGGCACATATACCGTCGTCAAAAAGAATGTGGAAAAGGGCGTGGCCGATAAGGTAAGGGAGTTTGTCAAGGAGAACAAGCTGGATTCCATATATATGGTGGATGACACGACGAGATATTATCCCTACGGCAGCTTTCTGTCCCACACGCTGGGCTTTGTCGGCTCGGACAATCAGGGCCTTTACGGCCTGGAGGCCTATTATGACGAGACCCTCAGCGGCGTCGACGGCAGGGTAGTCAAGGCCACCAACGCCAAGGGGGGCGAGATGCCCTTTGAATACGAGATGTATTACGACGCCGAGGACGGGCACAGCCTTGTGCTGACCATAGACGAGGTCATACAGCACTATCTTGAAAAAAATCTCGAGATGGCCTATGCCGACAACAAGGTGGCCGAGCACGTCACCGGCATAATCATGGACGTCAACACGGGAGCCATACTCGGAATGGCAAACAAGCCTGACTTTGACCTCAACGAACCCTTTACAATAGTTGACCGGAACAAAGTGACCGAAATAGAGGCCATTGAGGATGAAGAGGCCCGTAAAAAGGCCCGAAGCGACGCCTTGACCACCCAGTGGCTCAACAGCGCCGTCACCTATGCCTATTATCCCGGCTCGACCTTTAAAATAGTCACGGCCTCGTCGGCTCTTGAAGAGAACGTTATCACTGTCGACACGGGCTTTTACTGTCCCGGCTACCGTCAGGTGCACGACAGAAAGATAGGCTGCTGGAAGCACGCCGGACACGGCCAGCAGAACCTTGTGGACGCCCTCAAGAACTCTTGCAACCCGGCCTTTATGGAGATAGGCTCGAGGCTTGGCAAGGACGCTTTTTATAAATATTTCGAGGCCTTCGGTCTCAAGGAAAAAACCGGCATCGACCTGCCCGGCGAGATGTCGGGCAACATCTGGGCCTATGACGACATGAACGACGTCGACCTTGCCGTCGCCTCTTTCGGTCAGAACTTTGAGATAACCCCCCTCCAGATGATAACGGCCGTTTCGGCCGTGGCCAACGGCGGAAACCTTGTCAGGCCACATCTGGTGGAGAGAATAATAGACTCTGACGGCAACACCGTCTCCACAACAGAAACTCAGGTGGTGCGTCAGGTCATATCCAAAGAGACCTCCGAGCTTATGTGCGATATGCTGGAGCAGGTGGTCACCTACGGCACAGGCAAAAACGCCTATGTGGTCGGCTACAGGGTGGCCGGTAAAACGGGCACCACCGAGAAGATAGCTGAACAGATAAGGGAAGGTCGCGATGACCTGCGCGTCTCCTCCTTTATAGCCTTCGCCCCGGCCGACGACCCCCAGATAGCCGTCCTGGTCCTCCTTGACGAGCCGACGGTACAGCCTGTCACGGGCGGCGTCACGGTTGCTCCCGTCATCAGGAGGATAATGGAGGATGTTCTGCCCTATCTGGGCATAGAGCCTATATATACCGAGGCCGAGGAAAAGAAGATGGACACCACGGTGCCCAATATGACGGGCATGACAAAGGCCCAGGCCGAGCAGACGGCCAGAAGCGCCGGGCTCAGCGTCAGGGTCGTCGGAAGCGGCGGCACGGTCACATCTCAGATACCCTCCTATTCCTCATCGGTGTCGCGCTCCTCTCAGGTAGTCATCTATATGGGCGGCAAGCCGCCGCAGAACACCGTCGTGGTGCCCGACCTGACGGGTCTCGGCGTGTCAGCGGTCAGAAGCAGGCTGGGACAGCTGGGGCTTTATTACAAAAGCTCGGGTACAGAATACGCCACGGGCAACATCGTGGCCAGAAGACAGGATATTCAGCCGGGGACCGAGGTACCGGCCGGAACGGTCGTCTCGGTCGAGTTCAGCGACCTCAATCAGGTGTCCCAATAGTATTGCAAAAAAGAAAGGGAGATTGAAAATGAAGCTGAAAGATATTCTGGCCTCGGTTGAGGTCATCGAGTGGCAAGCCGACCCCGACGCCGAAATAAACTCCCTCTGCTTTGACTCCCGAAAGGCCTGTCCCGGCGCCGCCTTTGTGGCCGTAAGGGGCTTTAAGGCCGACGGAAGAAGGTTCATTCCGTCCGCCGCCTCTCTGGGGGCCTCGGCGGCCATAATGGACGCCCCATGCGAGTGCGGTATACCATATGTGCTTGTAAAGGACAGCCGCAGGGCGCTGGCCGTCATGGCCTCAAACTTTTACGGCCACCCCGAAAAAAAGGCCAAAATGATAGGGGTGACGGGAACCAACGGTAAAACCACCGTCACCAATCTGATAAAAAATATGCTTGAAAGCATGGGGCATAAATGCGGCCTTGTGGGCACCAACGGAAACATGATTGGCGGCGAGTTTATCCCCAGCGACAGGACTACGCCCGAATCCCTCGACCTTTACGCCCTTTTCGCCCATATGGTCGACGAGGGGTGCGAGTATATCATCATGGAGGTCTCCTCTCATTCACTTGCCCTCGACAGGGTTTACGGCATAGAGTTTGACGCGGCAGCCTTCACAAATCTGACTCAGGATCACCTCGATTTTCACAACACTATGGACGAATACGCCGCCGCCAAAGCTGTTTTATTTGACAGGTGCCGCCGCAGCGTGATAAACTTTGATGACGGGTACGCGCCCCTTATGCTGGGGGGAGGTTGTCCCTGCCATGAGACCTTTTCTGTCAAAAACGAAAAGGCCGACTTTTTTGCTTCCGATATCGAGCTTGCCGGGGACGGCGTCGCCTTCGAGCTGAGCCATAAGGGAGAAAAGGTCAAAGCTCGTCTTGGCATACCGGGACTGTTTTCGGTATATAATGCCATGACGGCGGTCGGATGCGTATGCGCCGTCGGCGTGCCCTTTGTCAAGGCCGTCGAGGCACTTAAAAATGCCCACGTCGTAAAGGGCAGGGCACAAAGCGTGCCCGTGCCGGGCGATTTCACCGTCCTTTTGGACTATGCCCACACCCCCGACGGCGTGGAGAATATTCTCAAAGCCGCGAGGGGTTTTGCCAAGGGCAGGATGGTGGCCCTCTTCGGATGCGGAGGCGACCGCGACAGGACAAAAAGACCCATTATGGGCGAGATAGCCGGCCGTCTGGCCGATTTCTGCGTCGTCACCAGCGACAATCCCAGAGGCGAGGAGCCGATGGACATAATAAACGAGATACTGCCCGGAGTGGAAAAGAGCGGCTGTCCCCATGTCGTCATCGAGGACAGGAGAGAGGCCATAAAATACGCCCTCGGCCACGCCCAAAAGGACGACGTCATCCTGCTGATGGGCAAGGGACATGAAAACTATCAGGAGATAAAGGGAGTCAAGCACCATCTTGACGAATATGAAGAGGTGCAGAGCTACTTCAAAAGATAAAGGAAAGGCGGAGACCTTGTCTCCGTGGGAGGTTTGAGCCATGAAAACTATAGCCTTCGGCGGTATAGCCGCCTTTGTCACAGCTATCATCGCCGCGCCGTCCGTCATCAGGATGCTGACGGCCATGAAGTTCGGCCAGAAGATACTTGATGACGGCCCCACCTGGCACATGAACAAGGAAAACACGCCCACGATGGGAGGAATTATATTTATCCTCGCCATTCTGGCGCCCATCCTCGTCTGCCTGCCGGCTATGATAAGCGCAGGGGAATACCGCCCCCTGCTCATGCTCATGCTCTCCCTTGTTTTTGCCGCCGTCGGCTTTGTCGACGATTATACAAAGATAAAAAAGCACCGCAACAAGGGCCTGACGGCCGGACAGAAGCTGCTTTTGCAGATTGCCGCCGCCACCCTTTTTGTCACGGTCATGAGAACAATGGGATATATAGAGCCTGTCATTATCGTCCCCTTTGTGGGGGTCGAGATAGACGTCCCGTGGCTCTTTTATCTGCTCTTTTCGGTTTTTGTCATCGTCGGGTGCGACAACGCCGTCAACCTGACCGACGGCATCGACGGCCTGTGTACGTCGGTTACGGCCGTTGTGGCGGCCTTTTTCAGCGGAGTATTCCTCTGTTTCGACAGCCCGGCAAGGCTCTTTTCGGGCGCCCTCTTCGGCGCGCTGGCCGGATTTTTTATCTTCAACAGGCATCCGGCAAAGGTCTTTATGGGCGATACGGGGGCGCTTTTTCTCGGCGGCGCCGTCTGCGCCATGGCCTATGCCTGCAATATGCCCCTTATACTTGTGCCTGTCGGAATAATTTATATCGTCGAGACCCTTTCCGATATCATTCAGGTCGTCTATTTCAAGCTGACCCATGGCAAGCGCATTTTTAAAATGGCTCCCATACACCACCATTTTGAAATGTGCGGCTGGAGCGAAAGCAAAATAGTGGCAGTCTTCACCGCCGTGACGGTCGTTTGCTGCCTCTTGAGCTATTTCGGCATAGTAATTTAAAAATTGCGTAAGACACAACTTTGGAGCGTCTTGTGACGCGACCGCCGGCAGTCCGGCGTAACGGTTTTGACGAACCCATTTCGGCAAAATCTATTTAAGTTATCGGGGCCCCCGAAAAATCAAAGATTTTTTGGGGAGAAATGAGGTGTCTTTTTTGGACTATATAAACTATGATAAAAATGAAAAAAGACGCAGCCGTGAGATAAAGGTCAGCCAGCTTCCGAAAAGGCGTTCGGGCATCGACGAGCCCTTTCTGGTTCTGGTGCTGCTGCTCCTTCTGATAGGCCTTGTCTGCCTTTATTCGGCAAGCTATGTGGACGGATATTATAAAAAGGATATGAGCCCCTACAGCTATGTCCTCAAGCAGGGTATATTCGCCCTGATGGGCCTGGGCCTTATGATGATAGTATCCGGATTCGACTACCACAAGTTTCACTATTTCGCCATTCCCCTTATGGTAGCTTCCACCGCCCTTCTTGCAAGCATAAAGGTGGTGCCCTCCATGTGGGTCACTATAAACAAAGCCACCCGATGGATTAATTTGGGCTTTACCAACTTTCAGCCCTCGGAGATAACAAAGTTCGCTTTTATCCTTTTTTTCTCAAGCTGGGCCACCATTCAGGGGCCGAAAAAGATGAAAAGGTTCATGTACGGCATTTTCCCCTTTTTCGCCATAACCGGCGTGACGGCCCTCTGCCTCTATTGGCAGCCCCACCTTTCGGCCACGGTCACCATAGCGGCCATAGGTCTGATAATAATTTTTCTCGGAGGGGCAAGCCTTTTCTGGCTTCTCAGCATAGGTGGTGTGGGCTTTGCCGGAATCGTGGGCTATCTGCTCACCCATAAGTACGCCATGAACCGCATCAAGGTCTGGTTCGACCCCTTTTCCGATTTCAGAAACGACGGCTGGCAGGGGGCGCAGTCCCTGCTGTCCATAGCCAGCGGCGGCCTCGGCGGCCTCGGCCTCGGCCAGGGCAGACAGAAGCATCTTTATCTCCCCGAGCCGGCCAACGATTTTATCTTTTCGGTCATATGCGAGGAGCTTGGCTTTTTCGGCGCTATGCTCATTCTGACCCTTTTCGCGGCCCTGATAATCAGGGGCTATTATATCGCCTCCAAGGCGCCCGACCGCTTCGGCACCCTTCTTGTTGCCGGAGTGACCACCCAGATAGCCGTGCAGACCATATTCAATGTCGGCGTCGTCACGGGGCTTCTGCCCGTCACGGGCGCGTCGCTGCCCTTTTTCAGCTACGGCGGCACGTCCCTTATGATGCTTTTGGCCGAGGTGGGCGTTGTGCTGTGTGTGTCGAGATACAGAAAACCCGAGGATGAACTGAGGGATAGAGATAGAAAAGGAAGGTAACAGCCTATGAAGGTCATATTTGCCGGAGGCGGCACAGCCGGTCATGTCAACCCGGCCCTTGCCATCGCCGCTCACCTTAAATCGGCCGTGCCGGGGTGCGAGATAGCCTTTTCAGGCGGCGTCGGAGGCATAGAGGAGCGCCTTGTTGAAAGAGAGGGCTATCCGATATATACCTTTCCTCTGGCCGGTCTTTCGAGGAGCATCAGCATAAACGGCTTAAAAAAGAACGTCAAGGCCCTCTCGAACGCTTACGCGGCCTCCAACCTGGCCAAAAGGGTGATAGAGGAGCAAAAACCCGATATCGTCATCGGCACGGGAGGCTACGCCTGCTTCCCCATGGTGCGCGCCGCCCAGTCGATGGGCGTCAAATCGGCCGTTCTGGAGGTCAATGCCACCCCCGGAGTCGCCCTCAAGGGGCTTGCCAAAAGGGCCGATTTGATTATGGTGGCGTTTGAGGAAACAAAATCCTTCTTTTCCAAGTCAAAAAGGATAGTATACACAGGCAGTCCCGTCAGGCCGGAAATGTTCAGCGAAAGAGCCTTGCCTCATCAGCCTCCCTTTGACAACGGAAAGCCGACGGTATTGTGCTTCTGGGGCTCGGTGGGAGCCATGTATATGAACAAAAAGATGGAGGAGTTCATCTCCATTCTGGCCGAGGAAAAGAGCTTTAACCTCATTCTGGCCGCCGGAAGGGCCAATTATCAGTGGATGCCGGGAGAGATAAGGGAAAAGGGCGTCGACCTTGCGGACTGCGACAATATACGCCTTATGGAATATATTTACGATATGGGCAGGGTTATGAACTCCTGCGACCTTGTCATCTGCCGCGCCGGAGCCAGCACGCTGGCCGAGGTCTGCGCCTGCGGCAAGCCGTCTCTTATAGTGCCTTCTCCCTATGTGGCCGACAATCATCAGGAGAAAAACGCCCGCGCCCTTGAAAGGGCCGGAGCCGCCAGGGTGGCCCTTGAAAAGGAGATAAGCGGCAAACAGCTTTATGAGGCGGCAAGGGAGATGCTTTCCGACCGCTCGGGCCTCGAGGCCATGGGTCTCAGGGCGCGCGCCATGGCCCGTGAGGACGCGCTGGACAAGATATATCAGGCCATAATCGAAACCGTAAATAATTGATATTTCGTCACTCCGAGGCTCTCAAAGTCATAGAATGGTTTAGCTATTCATGAAAGGAAGGAGCCTATGAGATTAAAAATACAGGGAGGCCGTCCTCTCGAGGGGGTCATCAGGGCCAACGGCGCCAAAAACAGCGTGCTGCCTATTTTGGCGGCCACACTTATAAACGGCGGCATAAATATCCTTCACAACTGTCCCGACCTGCGAGACGTCACCTCGGCCATAAATATCCTCGAACATCTGGGGTGCAAGGTCACGAGGGAAGGCAAGGACGTCATCGTCGATTCCACCGTCGTCACGCGCTGGGATGTGCCCGACGAGCTTATGCGCGAAATGCGCTCCTCGGTCATCTTTCTCGGCCCGATAATCGCCAGATGCGGCAGGGCGCTTTTACATACTCCCGGAGGGTGCGAGCTGGGGCCGAGACCCATCGACCTGCATCTTGACGCCCTTTCAAAGCTGGGCGCCGTGATAGAGAACGAGGGCGGCGCCATAAGCTGTCATGCCGAGGACATGAGGGGCAGGGACATCATCCTGGCCTTTCCCAGCGTCGGAGCCACCGAAAACATCATGCTGGCGGCCACGGCCTGCCGCGGCGCCACAAGGATAATCAACGCCGCCAGAGAGCCGGAGATAGAAGACCTTCAGCAGTTTTTGAGAAAGACCGGAGCCGCCGTCTACGGCGCAGGAAGCGGCGAGATAACAATTATGGGAGGCCGCACCTCCTTTGATACCGAGCATCGCGTCATGCCCGACAGGATAGAGACGGCTACATATTTGTGCGCGGCTGCGGCGGCCGGCGGAGACCTGACCGTTAAAGAGTGTGAGCCGGAGCATATCGGCACAGTGATAGAAAAGCTTTCGGACGGCGGAGCCGATATATCGGTCAGCGGCCGCACGGTCAGGATAAAGGCCCGTCAGAGGCTGAGGGCCATGCCCTTTGTCAGGACGATGCCCTACCCGGGCTTTCCCACCGACAGTCAGGCCCAGCTCATGGCGGCCGCCTGCGTGGCCGACGGAGCCACGGTTTTTCACGAGAGCATATTTGAAAACAGATACCGCCATGTCAGCGAGCTTGAGCGCATGGGGGCAAAGATAAAGGTCAGCGGCAGAGTCGCCGTGGTAGAGGGCGTCAGCCGCCTTCACGGCGCGGGAATGATGGCCACCGACCTCAGGGGCGGCGCGGCTATGGTGATAGCGGCGCTGGCGGCCGAGGGCGAAAGCACCATCGGCGAGATACACCATATCGACAGAGGATACGAGAAGATAGAGGACGCTCTCACATCTGTGGGGGCCATGGTAACACGCGAATAAATACCGGCGGTGATAGGAATTGAGAAGGGCAGGGAATTACAGAAGCAGACGGCGGGGCAGACGGGGCTTTCGGCTTTTCGTCTCCTTTATTTGCTTTGTCATGATACTTGCCGCGCTTGCCTCGGCCGCCGTCATTTTCTTTAAAATAGGGGAGATAAAGGTCACGGGAGAGACCATATATACCAAGGAAGAGATAATAGAGGCTTCCAATATACACGTGGGGCAGAGTATGTTCCTTTTCAACAAGTTCGCATCCATCAGCAACATCTTTGCCGTCTGCCCCTATATCGACGAGATACAGATGAGACGTTCCCTGCCCGATACCATTGAAATAATCGTCACCCCATGCGTGCCGGCTGTGGCCGTGCGGAGCGACGGCAACTATTATCTGATTGACGCCAAAGGTAAAATATTACAGAAAATCGGAAATTTAAAGGACGACAGCGTCCCCGTTGTGACGGGAGGGCAGCTCAGCGACCCTGAAGTTGGAAAATATGCCGAATTTTTAGACGAAGAAAGCTCAAAAGCTCTTTTTTCTGTATTGAATACCGCAAAAAATAATGATATACTTAATAATATAGGTGACATAGACATAACCCGTGTGTATGAGATAAACTTCAAATTTCAAAACCGCTTTCTCGTAAAGGTCGGCGGCGCCGACGATATGGAGCACAAGTTCAGATTTTTGCAGGCCGTCATAGATTCCCTCGGTGAGAACGAGATGGGCATTATAGATGTCTCGGACGGCAAAACGGGCTATTTCACCCTTGACAGAAGCATAATTTAAAACAGAACATAAAAGTTAAAATACGGAGGAATATTATGAGCTATGCATTTGAAACCGGCGCCGAGTCGGGCGTAGTTATCAAAGTCATCGGCGTTGGCGGCGGCGGAGGAAACGCCGTTAACAGAATGGTTGGTTCGGGAATTAAAGGTATAGATTTTATCGCTGTAAATACGGACAAGCAGGCGCTCAACTACTCGGCCGCCGACGTCAAGCTTCAGGTGGGCGAAAAGCTGACCGGAGGCCGCGGAGCCGGCTCTAAGCCCGATGTGGGCGAAAAGGCCGCCAGAGAGAGCGAGGACGAGATACGCAAGCTGCTTGAAGGCTCGAATATGGTCTTTATCACGGCCGGTATGGGCGGCGGCACAGGCACCGGCGGCGCTCCCGTCATCGCCGAGATTGCCAAGAGCATGGGCATACTGACCATCGGCATCGTCACGCGCCCCTTCACATGGGAGGGCAAAAGGCGCGTCGAGCAGGCTTCCGAAGGCATAGCCGCCCTTAAAGAAAAGGTCGATGCCCTTGTCATCATCCCCAACGAGCGCCTCAAGCTGGTCAGCGAGCAGAAGATAACCCTCCAGAACGCCTTTGAGGTTGCCGACAGCGTGCTGCTTCAGGGCGTGCAGAGCATAAGCGAGCTTATCACAGTCCCCGGCATTATCAACCTCGACTTTGCCGATATATCCACCGTCATGACCGACGCCGGTTACGCCCACATGGGCACGGGCCGCGCCTCGGGCAAGGAGAAGGCCATGGAGGCCGCCAAAATGGCCATCAGAAGCCCTCTGCTTGAGACCTCCATCGACGGCGCCAAGAGGGTCATAATTAACATAGCCTGCTCTCCCGACATCAGTCTGGAGGAGGTCGAGGACGCGGCCACCATGGTACAGCAGGCCGCCCATCCCGACGTACATCTTATATGGGGCGCCGCCATTGACGACACCCTTGAGGACGAGGTGCGTATAGCCGTCATCGCCACGGGCTTTGACAGCGGCGCCCCCGTCAGTAAGAAGGCCGAGGCGGCCATTGGGGACAAGCCCTTTACCGAGGCCGTTGAAAAGGCCCAGCAGGAGGAGACACAGCCCCAGACGGCCGAACCCGAGCAGCCCCAGCAGAACGAAGGCAAGCCCGACGAGGATCCTCTGGAAATAGTCCTCAGGATGCTGGAGAACCATCCCAAAAACTAAACGGAATATTAAGAACCCCCTTTGCCGAAAAGGCAAAGGGGGTTTTCTTTACGTATGGTAAAAGTGGGTGAAATATACCCTTTAGGCGTTCATCACATATCGGCACAGGGCAAAGTCGTCTTTATCATCAGGCCCGGGTGCAGGTTTTCGGCCGACACACGGCCTCCGTGAGCCGAAATAATACTGCGGCAAATGGAAAGCCCCAGCCCCGACACCTTGCGCCCCTTGTCGGTGGTGTATAAAGGCTCAAAAATGGTTTGCAGCTTGTCGTCGCCTACGCCCATGCCGTTGTCGGCAAAGTCCAGCTCGATATCGCGGCCCACCTGTCCGCAGGTCAGCGTCAGCTCCAGCTCGTGTGTGTGGCCGTGGGAGATGGAATTGCCTATCAGGTTTCCGAAATAACGCTTCAGGTGGGGGGGATTGCATATGATTCTGGCCTTGGGGCAGGAGCAGCTTACGGTGAAAGAGACTCCGGCGTCGGCCAGTTCGTCGGCGTATTCTTCCTTTATCATATCGCACAGGGCTTCGACAGTCATCAACTCCATGGGAGAGGAATCCTGAAGTCCCGTGTCCAGATAGTCGTCAAACTCGTCAATAATGGTGCGTATCGCCGCGCCTTTTTCATATATCAGCCTTGTATAACGCTCTTTTTTATCGTCGGGCAGGTCGGGGGAGGCAACGAGCCTTTGTGAATAACCGAGAATGGAGGTCAGCGGCGTTTTCAGGTCGTGGGATATGGAGGCGATAAGGCGGCGCTCCGACTGCTCCTTGGCTTTAAGCACTCCCGTCAGCTCGGCAAAGGTGTTTTGCAGGCGGCCTATCTCGTCTATCCTCGTGCTGGAGGTGGGCATTTCCCCCTTTTCAAGATAGTTTGTCATCATTCGTCTCAGGTTTATGACGGGGGAGATGACGATGAAATAAAGCAGAAGTCCGGCTATGGCGAACAGGCCCACGTTAAAGCACAAAAGGCCATAGGTGGCGCGGTGGCTCAGGGATTTCAGCATGGCGTACCTTTCCATAAAGGGGGTCTGCATGGTTATGGTAAGGCTTTCTCCGCCCTCGGGCTTGACGGTGACCGACGAAAGGGCCGCCAGCCCTGTAGGTATATCGGGTTTGCCGCCGGAATAGACGATATCTCCCCGCTCGTTTGTGACGGTACAGAAAAATCCGCTGCCCTCAAACAGGGCGTCCAGCCCGCGGCAGTCGCCTCCGCTGCCCTCAAGGAACAGGGCGGCTTTGGAGGCCTCGGATTGAACGCTTTCAACGGCGGCGTCATAGGCGTCGCCCACAAAGCCCTTGAAATATGACAAAAACCCAAAGGCCGAAAGCACCCAGCCCAAAAGGGCCAGAGCCACAAGGGATATGGCTATTTTGCGGTCGATTCGCGCCCCGATCCAGCCGAAGGGGGGGAGCTTTTTACCTCTCTTCAAGCTCGCCGCCTCCTTCGCTATAGGCGCTGTGACCCACAAAGCGGTAGCCGGAGCCCCAGACGGTCTTTATATACTTGCGCTCGGGGTCGAGCTTTTCGCGCAGATTTTTGATATTTATCGCCACGGCTCCCATATCTCCGTAGCTGGTGCCCCACACCTCACGGAATATCTTTTCCTTTGAAAGGGTCTGTCCGGCGTTTCTCATCATATAGGCCAGCATATCGAACTCTCTTGTGGAAAGCTCCACCTCTTTGCCGTCCCTGAGGGCTGTCCGCGCGTCGGCGTCGACCGATATTCCGCCTATCTTTATGATGTTTGACGGGGTGAAGGGGGCCGCGGAGCGCAGGCGGCTCCTTAAATGGGCGTCGACACGGGCCGAAAGCTCTTCAAGGGAAAAGGGCTTTGTTATATAATCGTCGGCCCCGACGCCGAGGCCGCCCACGATATCTCCCACGGTGTTTTTGGCGCTTATGAAAATTATCGGGCAGCTGACGCTGTCGCGCACCTTTTGGCAAAGCTCTATGCCGCTGATGCCGCCCATCATTATGTCAAGGAGGATGAGGTCGAAGCTCTCGAGGCTGAGGATGCCGAGCGCCTCTTCGCCCGATACGGCGCACCGCACCTCCATGCCGCGGTCGGTCAGCAGGTCGGATATAAGCTCTCTTATGGAAAGGTCGTCGTCCACAACAAGTATTTTGCTCATGAGGCATACCTCGCTTGGTTTTGTTCTTTGTCGCACAGTTCATCTATAATATATCACAAAAACGCAGGCCGAAAAATAAAAAAGTATTAAAACTCGGCAGGGGTTTATTAAGAAGAATTAGAAACATCCCTTTTCTGTTGACTCACAGATTTTTTGAGCATAAAATCTTGTGTCGTAAGAAATACGCAGAAGGAGTGATATTCTTGCTCGATAAGATAGCCGAAAAACTGACAAAGAGGCCCAAGGCCGTTTTGGCCGCAGCTCTGGCCCTGCTTGTCGTTTGCGGAATAGGGGCGATAGCCACGGGCATCAACTATGATATCCTGACATATCTGCCGCCCGACCTCGATTCCTCAAAAGGCGAGCGCCTGCTGGAGGATCCGTTTAAAATGGCGGCCACCACCATGCTTATAGTGGAGGATATGCCGCCCGAATACACGGCCGACCTTGTCCGCCGCGTCGAAGAGGTGCCGGGGGTCAGCAGCGCCCTTTGGATATCCGACCTGATGGGCGTGCAGGTGCCCAGGGAGATGCTGCCCGAAGACCTGAGAGACATATTCTTTTCCGGCGACGCCACGATGATGATTGTCAGGTATGAGATGCCGGGAGCCTCGCAGGAGACCATGAAAGCCATCGACCAGGTCAGAAAAATATGCAACCAGCGGTGCTTTCTGGCCGGATTTTCAACCGTCATAAAGGATACGAAGGACCTTGTCGACAAAGAGCTTCCCGGGTATATCGGCCTTGCCGTCGTCCTCTCCCTGATAGCCATGTCGGTCACGATGGAGTCGTGGCTTTTGCCCCTCGTTTTCATGGCCAGCATAGGCATGGCGATAGTATATAACTTCGGCACCAATATTTTCCTCGGGGAGATATCCTATATAACCCAGGCCATCGCCGCCGTTTTACAGCTCGGCGTGACGATGGACTATTCCATCTTCCTTTATCACAGATACGTGGAGGAGCGCAAGACCCACGGCGATAAGCAGCAGGCCATGGCCGTGGCCATAAAGGCGGCCTTTACATCACTTTCCAGCAGTTCCATGACGACGATTGCCGGATTTCTGGCCCTGTGCTTCATGCGTCTGCTCCTTGGCAGGGATATCGGCATAGTCATGGCCAAGGGAGTCGTCCTCGGCGTCGCCACGGTCATAATCGTCCTGCCCTCCATGCTGCTTTTGTTCGATGACAAAATATCGGCCCACACTCACCGCACCTTCCTGCCCGATATGAGCCGCGTAAACAATTTTATCATCAGACATCACAAGGGCTTTACGGTCGCCTTTCTGCTCCTTTTCATTCCCGCCCTATACGCCCAGAACCACGCCCAGATTTATTACAAGCTGGACGAGGGCCTGCCGCGCGATATGCCGGCAATCATAGCCACCAACAAGCTGAAAGACCAATTCAATATGGCCTCCTCCCACTTTGTCGTCATGAGCGACGACATTCCCTATCGCGACAGCGTCGGGATGCTCGACAGGATAGAGGCTGTGAGCGGCGTCGAAAGCGTCATCGCCTATGACAAGTTCATCAGCAACAAAATACCCGAGTTCTTCATCCCCGACGGCATAAAGAACATTGTCAAAAGCGACGGAAAGCAGATAATGATGATAAACTCCGGCTATGAAACGGCCACCGACAAGGTCGGCCGCCAGATAGAGGAGATAAACTCCATAATAAAGGAATACGACAGTGAAGCCTGCATGACGGGCGAGGCCGTGCTGACAAAAGACCTTATCGAAATAGCCGACCGCGATTTCAAGGTGACCAATTACATCTCGGTCGCCGCAATTTTAGTTATTATCGGCCTGACCTTCCGCTCGGTCACTGTGCCCGCAGTGCTGGTGGCCGCAATAGAGCTGGCCATATTTATCAATCAGGGCGCCAGCTATTTCGTCGGCGAGATTGTGCCCTTTATCGCCCCGACGGTCATCGGATGCGTCCAGCTTGGCGCCACGGTAGACTATGCCATACTTATGACGACAAGATTTAAAGAGGAGCTTGACAAGGGCCTTGATGTGAACTCGGCCATGATGGCCGCCGCCTCGGCCGCCGACCCCTCGGTCATCACAAGCGCCCTTGTCCTCTTCTGCGCCACACTCGGCGTGGGAATCGTCTCCGAGGTGGAGATAATCGGCAGTCTGTGTATGATGCTGGCGCGAGGCTCGATAATCTCGGCACTCTGCATTCTCTTCCTGCTGCCGGCGATACTTGTCACCTGCCGTCCTCTGCTTTTCCCCGATAAGGGCCATAGAAAGGGAAAAGCCAAGGCAGAGACAAAAGAAACGGCCAATATTTAACCGAAGGAGTTATAAAATATGAGATATTTCAGCAGCGCGAAAAAGGCCGCCGCCATGGCTATGGCCGTGATAATGGCTCTTTCGACGGCGTCGCCTTTATGGGCCGCCGAGGAGATTGCGCCAAGCGTCGACGAATCCTATTACGCCACCCTTGATTATTACGGCGCCATCGAGCGCGGCAGCGTCGTCAAAACATATAAGACCTACGGCGCGTCGAGGCTTGTGGACTACGGCCTTTATGACAGGGTCACCAACCTGACCGACGGGAGACAGGGGAGCCTGTCGGATGACGGCGTGGCCTTTGACCTTGAGGGAGACGTCCCCGACAAGTTCTATTTTGAGGGGGAGACAAAGCTTCCCTTTGAAAACCTGCCCTGGAAGATAAGCCTTTCCTACCGCCTAAACGGTGTGCCCACGCCGGCCGAGAAGCTGGTGGGGGAAAAGGGGGTCGTGGACATAATGCTCGACGTCACGCCGAACCCCGAAGCCTCCGAATACAGCCGCACCAATCTTGTCCTCACGGCCGCCTCCATGTTCAACGGCGACGATATCCTTTCCCTCGAGGCCGAGGGGGCGCAGGTTCAGCTTATCGGCAATCTTTACTGTGCTCTTTTCGCCGTTCTTCCCGGCGAGGAACAGCATTTTGTGATAAAGGTCGGCACGGAGGATTTTTCCTACAGCGGCATGATTTTCCTTGCCGTTCCGGCTACGCTGGCCCAGCTTGAGAAGGTCAAGACGCTCAGAGAGGCCAAGGAGACGGTCGAGGATTCCTTAGATGCCATATCCGACAGCCTCGATATAATGCTCAACACCCTTGACGGCATGGGCGGCAGCCTCAGTCAGACGGCAAACGGTCTCGACGCCCTCAACAATGCCCGACAGACCATATCGAACGGCAAAGGCTCGGTATACGAAGACCTTGACACGGCTATCGAAGCCTCCGACCGCCTGACGGCGGCTCTCGACCCTTTGCCCGGCCATGTCTCAAACGCAAGAAAGGCCTTTGACGAGACCCTCGATATCATAAACGACATGAACGGCGTTATAAACGATATGGAACCCGAGGCCGAAAATGCCCGTAAGATACTCAAAAATCTCAAAAGCGACCTTTCCGACCTCGAGGACGCGCTGGACGATTTGGAGGACAAGGGCGCGGCCGGCAGTGGGCGCGCCATAGCCGACGCCCTGAAAAAAGATTTTGACGCCCTCGGAAAAAGCATCGACGCGTTAAACGCCATTTCCGGCGGCCTCGGTTCCGACCTGTCGGACCTCATGTCGCAGCTCGGCTCCATCGACAGCACCGACAACAAATATGTCACCATAAAGGGAATGACGGTCGAGCAGATAGAGACATATGTGACCAACGCCAATCAGCTTTATCAAGCCTATCAGGCCTCCGGCATGACCGATACCGTCACCTTCGAGCAGTTTATGACGGGCCATTTTCAAGGGCAGGGTATGGGTCAGGCTCAGGCGGAGGCTCAGGCCGCCCAGCTCGCGGCCCTCTGGCAGCAGTCTCAGGCCGACGGCTTTGAGGATATGCTGGCTCAGGCCAAAAAGCTCAACGAGACCCTGTCACAACTCGACATGACGGTCAACCAGCTCAAGGCTCTTGCCGCTCAGGCCGGAGAGGGGGCCGAGCCTGTCATGAGCGCCATTTCCTCCCTCTGCAAGGCTCTCGGCAGCAAGAACCTCAGCGGCGATCTTTCCGACCTTTGCGAGCTTATGTCGGATATTCTGGCCGCGGCCGACGCCGACGACCTGAAAAACGCGGCTTCCGATTTGAAGTCGGCCTGCGCTCTTGGCGAAAGGCTGTGCGTCAATATCGACGATATGCTGGGTCTCCTTGACGAGCTGAACGGCGTCATGAACGCCTACCGTCCCGGCGCTCAGCAGGCGCTGGCCGAGGCCGAGGAGCTGGCAAAGGCCGCATCTAACGGATTGTCGGCACTCTCGAGGGCCATGGGCACGGCGGAGGGACTTATGAAGGAGAGCGGAAGCTCCCTCGATAAGGGCGCGCAGCAGACCCTTTCGGGCCTGTCAAACGTCCTCAGGAAAGCGGCCGGCGGCCTCAACCAGACGGCTGTCGTCAAAAACGCCAAAAACACCGTAGAGGATCTTATAAGAGATCAATGGGATGAACACACAGGGGATATAGACAACCTGCTTCTCCTCGACGGCACGGCGGCGCCCCACTCCATGACCGACGAGAGAAACGGGAACGTGTCCTCCATACAGTATATAATGAGAACCCGTGAAATAACAAAGGAGGACGCTGATAAGACCGAGGAGGAGGAACCCCCCGTGGTCACCACCACCTTCTGGCAGAGAATCGGCAATATGTTCAAAGACATGTGGAACTTTGTCACAGGTATCTTTAAAAGAAAATAACAGCCTCAAAAGGATGGGCCCCGTCGTATGGGCCCGTCTTTTTGTTAATAAGACGAAATGATTTATAGTAAAAACATAGTATGCCGAAACTAACTATCAGGAATATCTATTGGACATTATATGTCGAATTATGGTATTTTATTTGCGGACGCTTTAAGAACGGAGGATTTTGTTATGTCGGACCATTTGAATAACATCAAAAAGGCATATATTCTTTTGCAGCTTGACAGAAGGATTGTAGGCATAAAGTTTGTCCACGACAAAGAGGTATTTGATTCCTTTGACGCTACCGAACCAGTGCGCCCTATGTTTTACTGTCAGGCTGTCCACGCGGCGGGGGCGGGCAACAGGATCAAACTGACAAAGGCCACATCGGGCTGTCATGGCTCTTCTCGCGCCCTTGGCTTCGAGCCGGCCAATGCTGATTATTACAGTGGCCAGGCCAGTATGGTTTTGGGGCTTTATAAAAAGCTTGAAACCTCTAAACAGGTGGCTCAGCAGATAGATATTTTCAGGACGCCTCTTTACGGTGTTGTCATCATGCCGATAGAGGCCTTTGATACCGAACCTGATATCGTCATGATTTTCTCCAATACAAGAGAGGCCATGCGCGTCCTTCAGGGATATACTTCCATCTACGGCTATAACAATCACTATTACATGTGCGGCAATCAGGCCATATGCGTCGAAGCCACCACCTATCCCTATATAAACCAGCGCCTTAATCTTTCCATGCTTTGCGCCGGTACGCGCTTCAGGGCAGGATGGAAGGATGACGAGGTGGCTATGGGGCTACCCTACAGCCAGTTTGGCGGCCTTGTTGAGGGCCTTCAGCACACGGTAAATGCCATTGAGAGAAACAGCAGAAAGTACCAGATAGAGACTCAACTTAAAGAAGAGGGCCTCTTTGATATGGATATCAGATACGGCAAAACATATTTCCTCGCTGACGACCGCTCACCCAAGGAGTAAACGGCATGAAGACAAAACGCGGCATAAATAAAAAGGACATGAGGGCGCTGCTGGTGCGCTATGGTATTCTCGGCGTGTTGCTTCTGCTCTGGGAGTTTGCGGTGCGCGGCGGCAGGATAGACCCCTTTTATACAAGCTATCCGAGCGAGATATTGGCCGACCTTTGGCAGTTTATCGTCAGTGGCGAGCTTGCCATGCATGCCGCCATCACTATCAAGGAGGCTTTATTGGGCCTATTTTACGGCACGGTGTTGGGGGTCGGGTGCGGCGTGCTGTTTAGTCAGGTCAGATTTCTCGGCGAGGTGGTGACCCCCTTTATCACGGCCCTGTCGGGCATACCTCAGCTCACTCTTTCGCCGCTTTATATTCTCTGGTTTGGTTTTGGCCTTAAATCAAAGGTCATTCTGGCTGGCATGATGGTTTTTTTCGGTGTATTCGGCTCCACCTTCAACGCCATAAAAAATCTCGACCAGAGATGGATAGAAGCGTCGCATCTTCTTGGCGCCAGTTCCTTTCAGACACTCTGGCTCGTGGTCATACCGGCCAGTATGCCGTGGATCATTTCGGCCATCAGAAGCGGCGTCGGCTCCTGTATGGTTGGCGCAATTATGGGCGAGTATATGGGCGCTTCGGGCGGCTTTGGATGGATGATTTCCTTTGCCGCGTCTTATTTCGAGATCAAGCGCGTGCTTTCCTGCATCCTTGTGCTGCTTATTTTCAACCGCGTGCTCAACTGGGTTCTAAGTCGCCTTGAAATGCGCCTGCTCCATTGGAGGCAGGAGACAAAGCTTTCCATGAAGACTTCAGAATAAAAACTCAAGAAAAGAGGAAACAAGAATGAACAAGCGTTTTACGGCCCTCATGCTCCTTCTGGTCATGACGGCCGCACTCTTTGCCGGTTGCTCCGGCAAAACCGAAACAGGAACCAATGACAACACAGAGGATGAAGGCAAAGACCTCGGTAAGCTGGTTGTGGCCGAGTTCCGTGGTATGACATGGGCACCCATGTATATTGCCTATGCAAACGGTTATTTTGAGGAGGAAGGCCTTGAGGTCGAGTTCCTCCGTATTGATGACGGCCCCAACTGCTTCAAGGGAATGCACGCCGGGCAAAACGACATCTGCATCCTTTCTCAGGAGGTCGCCCTCAAGGCCGAGGAAGCCGGACAGCATTCCACTGCTCTTGTGACGATGCTCGATACCCGTTACTATGCCTTTGTCGCCACCGAGGAAATAAGCAGCGTCGCCGATCTCAAGGGCAAGACGGTTTTTGCTTCTACTCCCGGTTCGGCCCCCTATACATTCTGCGTGGCAGTCATGGAGGAGGCCGGTCTTGACATCGGCAAGGATGTCACACTGGTCAACCTCAACAAGGGCGCCGTTGTTGCCGCCCTTCAGGCGGGAGAAGTTCAGGCTGCATTTATTAACGCCGACAACTTCCAGGAAGCCGACAATGTCGACAACATCCATTATCTTGTCGATACCCGCCGTGATGAGGACGCCGCCAAATACCTTAAGAGCGAAGAGTTCCCCGCCGAGGTAATATACTCCACAAAGGAGTTTGCCAAGGCCAATCCCGAAAAGATTCAGGCCTTTGTAAACGGCGTTGTCAGAGGTCTTGATTGGCTTCAGAACCACACCTCTGAGGAGGCTGCCGAAGTCATCGCCGAGCTTTTCTCACCCATGGAAAAGGAAGCTATTACCAGCAAAATCGAGATCATGCGCGGCGCTTTCAGCAAAAACGGTTATATCTCCGAGGCCGGTGAAAATGCCGTTGTCGACTTTGCCAAGCGTTCGGGTATCATCACAACAGATCTCAAATATGACGATATGGTCGATATGACCTTTGTCAACAACGCCATCGAGGCCGGACTTGCAAAGGCCAACTAATCAGAAACACAGCCTTTTCTATAACCCGGGAGGCAAAAATGAGCTATATTGAAATAAGGGATGTAAAAAGGACCTTCGAGGATGGACAGCAGGTTTTGAAGGGCGTAAGCCTGTCGATTGAGAGGGGGGAGTTCATCACTCTTCTCGGCTCGTCCGGTTGCGGCAAAACCACCCTTTTGAGAAGCATCGCGGGGCTCACCGGCATAGATTCCGGCAAAATATTTATTGACAGCGTCGATGTTACGGGGCTTTCGCCCAAGCAGAGAAATCTTGCCATGGTTTTTCAGCAGCACAGCCTTTTTCCTACAATGACCGTACACGATAATATCGGCTATGGCCTGCGCTTCAAGGATATGACCAAAGAAGAAAAGGAGCGCAAAATTAAAGAGGCTCTTGAGCTCATCGAGCTTGAAGGCTTTGAAAAGAAATATCCCTCACAGCTTTCGGGGGGCGAGCAACAGAGGGTAAGCCTTGCCAGAGGTATCGTCACCGATCCCAAGGTTCTGTTGCTTGACGAGCCATTCAGCGCCATTGACGCCAAACTGCGCAAAGCTCTTCAGATAAGGATAAAGAATATACATACATCTCTCGGTATTACTACGATTTTTGTCACCCACGATCAGGAAGAAGCCATGCGTATGTCCGATAGGATATACCTTATGCACAACGGTAAAATTGAACAAAGCGGCTCGCCCATGGATCTTTATCTTAGACCTCAGACGGCTTATGCCGCCGGGTTTATTGGCCATTACAACCTACTTACAGCGGATGAATGGCACAGGGCCTGCGGCGCCGTCGTTTCGGACGGCCACTATGCCATCCGTCCGGAAAGTGTCTACATTTCGGGCTCCCCGTGGGATGAGACGGCAGATCATATTTATATGCAGGGCGTTGTCCGTCAGATAATTTATCAGGGAAACGTTATCCGCTATTCCGTGGCCGTTGATGACATAGAGATGGATGTAGATCAGCTCTATGAGGGCAGAGAGGAGCTTAAGCGCGGCGATAGGGCCTTTCTCCGCGTGGCCGAAGAAGACCTGATTTATTATAAGAACTAAGTAAAAAGCCTCCCTTTTCGGGGAGGCTTTTTTATGCAGTTTTATATTTGTCTCAACTGGTTTATAACGGCGTTTATCTGGCTTTGGGGCACCCTCCCCCGGGCATGGGAAAGGATGCGGTTGAGGCTCATGTTCCTGCCCATTCTCATCATCATGGGGTTGTTTGCCATGGCAGGGAAGGCCTGCCTCAAAAGGGCGGCCGCCCTTGGGTTTTGCATTATCTCATTGAGGGTGATATTTCCGTTTCTCAAGTCCATAAAAGACACTCCCTTTTTGTCCGCCGCCTTGCTTCACGGCGGCTTTTTTATCATTATATGATGCGGAAGCCCCTTTTGACAGGAAACTTTCAGCGGCTTTTTACCGTCTATAGTTATATCCTTAAAGAAAGATTAAAAAATAAAACCCTTTATTCTTAAAGCCAAGGCTGATAAAATATTACTTGAAAGGTGTGTGGCAGCTTGTATAATATACTTATATGTGACGACGAAAAGGACATACGCTCGGCCCTTAGGGCCTATCTGTCAAACGAGCTATACAATATCATCGAGGCCGAAAACGGCGCTCAGGCGTTAAAGACAGCCGAGACCACGGAGATACATCTGGCCCTGCTGGATATCATGATGCCCGAGATGGACGGCATAGAGGCCATGGCAAAGATAAGGGAAAAGTATAATTTTCCCATCCTTCTGCTGACGGCTAAAAGCGAGGACACCGACAAAATACAGGGCCTCAACATGGGGGCCGACGATTATATCACAAAGCCCTTCAATCCTCTCGAGGTGCAGGCCCGTGTGCGCTCCCAGCTGCGCCGCTACACCAATCTCGGCGGCATGGACAAGCCCAGGACACACCTTGTCGTCGGCGGAGTCGAGCTGGATGACGAAACAAAGACCGTGACGGTCGACGGCCGCCCTATCGGCCTGACGCCTATGGAATACAACATACTCAAAATGCTTATGGAAAGCCCCGGCAGGGTCTATTCCTCGGCACAGATATACAGCCACATCTGGAACGAGGAGGCCTACGGCTCGGAAAGCGCCGTAGCCGTACATATACGCCACCTGCGTGAAAAGATTGAGATTAACCCCTCCGAGCCGAGGTATTTAAAGGTGGTTTGGGGTCTGGGCTATAAAATGGAGAAGATGTAAATGAAGCTGACCGAAAATCTCGCTCTCAAAACGGCCGCCGTATTTCTGGTGTTTTTCGCCTCCGTCGGCTTGATAGTGGGCGCCGCCGCCGGCGTTTACGCCAACGAGATGGGACTTTTCGCGTCCGATGGGGGACCGGACGGCTTTTTTGACACCTTGGGCTATGAGACAACCATCAGCGAATACGCCGATTCGGTGGTTTATTACTGCCTTGAAGAGCCTTCCTTTGCCGATAACCTCGCTCGCGGCGTCGGCCCTTATACCGAGTATCAAAGCAACATTCGCTTTGAAATTACCGTTTTAAGCTCCGGCGCTTCCATATCCAATTCCGCTGACGCCGATTGGGACAGTTACATCGAGCCGGCGTCCTTCCGCCGGTATTTTTATTATCTGGCAGACTTTGATGAAAACGACTTTCCCTCGGTGGCCGCCAGGGCCGACAGCCTTGAGGCGGCGCAGGCAAGGGGAGAAGAGGTCATAATTGTCGACATTGGCGTGCCCTATAAGCTGCACCAGTTCGGCGGTCTCTATTATCAAATGCTGCTTTACGGCTATATCGGCGGCGGCAGGCAGTTCGTATGGCTCTGGACGGCCATATTGTCGGCCCTCGCCATAGCCGTGGCGACGGTATACCTCTGCTGCGGCGCCGGCCATGTGAAAGGCAAAGAGGGCATAACGCCCAATGTGATAGACAGGATGCCCTATGACATATATCTCGTCGTCATGGGTACGGTTTTCTGCTTTGGCGTAATGTTTTTGCTAATGCTGGCCGAAATAGCCATGAACGAGAGCAACATCCGTGTTTATTGTCTCATCGGCTTTCTGCTTCTGTTCGGCCTGCTGTCCCTCTGCCTGCTTTCCTTTATTCTGACGACGGCCGCCAGACTGAAAATGGGCGGCATTTTGAAAAACACCCTTTGCTATAAGCTTGTACGCCTTTTCTGGCGGTGGACAAAAGGTTTCTTTTTGTGGCTGGGCCGCGCCTTTCGCACGATAGCCCTTGAATGGAGGGTGTTTATATTGACGGCCGGTTTCCTGTGGGCGTCCTTTTTCTGCGCGGTCATTGCCGCCGACAGAGGCTCGGGCGGCGTGATATTGCTTCTTTTCGCTTTGTACGCCGTCACGGTTTACGCCGCCTGTTCCATATCAAAGGCCTTTAAGCAGATAATCAAGGGCAGCCGCGCCATCGCCGAGGGCGACGTGGATTACAAGATAAACACGGTCTCCATGCGCGGCGAGCTGAAAGGCCTTGCCGAAGACCTGAACAGCATTGCCGGAGGCATGGGCAAGGCCGTCGAGCGGCAGATAAAAAGCGAAAGGCTTAAAACCGAGCTTATAACAAACGTCTCACATGATATCAAAACGCCCCTCACCTCCATAATCAACTATGTCGACCTTTTAAAAAAGGAACCTTTGGAGGGCAAGGCGATAGAATATGCCGACATTCTTGAAAAACACGCCAACAGGCTCAAAAAGCTGACCCTCGACCTTATCGAGGCCTCCAAGGCGGCCACGGGCAATATAACGCCCGAGCTTGTGCCCGTCAACCTCTGCGAGCTTGTCAATCAGGCGGTTGGCGAATATTCCGAAAGGCTTGAGGACGGAAATATCACTCCGGTGGTTGACATGCCGGAGGATGCAAGGTATATTATGGCTGACGGAAAACTTTTCTGGCGCGTCATAGACAATCTTCTCGGCAACGCCGCCAAATATTCCCAGCCCGGTACGCGCCTTTACATTTCTGTAACCGACAGGGGCGGACAGGTGGCGCTCGACATGAAAAACATCTCGCGCGAAAGGCTCAATATTGCCCCCGATGAGCTGACCGAGCGTTTTGTCCGCGGCGACAGCTCGCGACATACCGAGGGCAGCGGCCTTGGCCTGAATATAGCCAAAAGCCTGACCGAGCTGCAGAAGGGAAGCTTTTCCATAGAGATAGACGGCGACCTTTTTAAAGTCGAGGTAGCCTTTGACAGCATATTTATTTCTTCACAGGAAGGAGAGACCGCCTGAATGCAAAACCGTCTGCACAAGGTCATGATAAATGCCGTCGCCATTGTCATCACGGCGGCCATAGTTCTTTTCGGGGTTTACGGATGGGTCTGCGGTTGGTTCAAGGATATCGACACCCTGCGCGGCGTCGTCTCAAAGGCCGGGGTCATGGGGCCGACCGTCTTTGTCATAATACAGATCCTTCAGGTCGTCCTGCCCTTTATTCCCGGCGGAGTGACGATGACCACGGGAGTTTTGGCTTTCGGCCCGTGGTGGGGCTTTGCGCTGAATTATATCGGAGTTGTCACAGGCTCCTTTATCAACTTTCTTCTGGCTCGCCGCTTCGGCAAAAAGGTCGTTCTGCTCCTCGTGGACGAAAAGACCTACGACAAGTATATTCACAAGCTGAGCGGAAAAAAGTATCTCCGCTTTTTCGCGTGGGCCATTCTGCTGCCCTTTTTCCCCGATGACACCCTCTGCCTCCTTTCGGGCATGACCGATATGTCATATCGGGATTTCTCTCTCATAATCCTGCTTTTAAAACCGCCCTTTATCGCCGTTTACAGCCTGCTGCTCATAATGGCCGGGCCGACGGTTTTCGGCCTGTTGGGTTAAAAAGGAATAAACTCGCTGCTTGATTGAAGTTTTTTCGGGTAGCATAAAGCGGCGGCAGGTCTTTTGACCCGCCGCCGCTGAGCTTATGTGATTAAAGCCGTCGAAGTGAAGGGGATAATGAAACAGCTGACGGCTGTTTTTTTAAATTTAAATGCAATTTAAAGCTCCACTGTCAAAACAATTATGCCCTCTACCTCCGGATACAAGGCCCGGTCCTCGCCGTTGGCCGTGATATATACAAAGCCGCACAAAGGGCTGCCCACCCCGAAACTGAAGGCGCCGTTGCATGTTGTCGGTATCAAACGCTTGTTAGCCGATAGAAAAAGAAGAATTGCAAAGCTTGTTCAAACGATTCTACCGCGTGGATAAAGCTCGCAGCCGTGCAAGAACACCCCAGCATAAACTTCAAGTTCGCTGTCATTATTCACACGCTGCCCTATTTGGCGCGATTTTTGCAAATATAACTTTATTTCTATACAAAAATAGAGAGGGCAGAGAAGCGTATGCTTCTCGGCCCTCTCTTTAACCTTGCAAATACCGACTTGTCTGTGCTTCCTTAGAACTGCTCGGTATATGCCCGAATCGGCTTTTTATATGAGGGGAAAGCTATTTAGCCTTTTCGGCAAAGGAATTGTCGACAAGCTCGGAAAACTCGACCCTTTCGGGCAGCTCTCCGGCTGTCTCCATGACGTCCTCAAGTCTTTCGAGGGCCTCCTGCTTCATGACAGGAGTGGTACACCAGGCGTCGATGTCCTTGTGACGCTGGATGACGGGTACTAGAACATCCATCTTGGTGTCGGGGAACTGGTCGGCGACGGCCTCGGCAACCTCCTCGGCCGAATGGGTATCGACCCATGTCTGGCCCTTCTGAATGGCGTTTGTAAAGCTCTGGATTATCTCGGGGTTCTTTTCAATATAGCTCTTGGAGGCGAAGAATGCCGTATAGGGTATCTCGCCGCTCTCCTGACCGATAGAGGTCAGCACATAGCCCTGCCCGGCCATTTCGACCTCGGTGGCCGTCGGCTCGAAAAGGGTGACATAATCGCCGTTGCCGCCCGTGAAGGCTCCGGCCATCATGTTGAACTGAACGGAGGTGTCGACGACGGCGTCCTCATGGGGAATGACGCCGTTCTGGCGCATAACATATTCCAGCGTCATCTCGGGCACGCCGCCCTTGCGTCCGCCGATGACAGTGGCGCCCTTGAGCATATCCCAGCTGAAGGGAACATCCTCGCGGCCCACAAGGAAGGAGCCGTCCCTCTTTGTCAGCTGGGCGAATACGACGGGGTGATCCTCCCTGCCTTCGGCCAGCACATAGATTGAAGCCTCGGGGCCGGCCAGACCGATGTCGGCCTGATTGGCCAGCACGGCCGTCATGACCTTGTCGGCTCCGCCGCCGTTGGAAAGCTCGACCGCCAGGCCCTCTTCCTCAAAGAAGCCCTGATGGATGGCGGCATAGAGAGGGGCGTAGAAAACCGAGTGGGTGACCTCGCTGAGGCTTATCTCGGTCAGCTTCTTTTCCTGCTCCTTGTCGCCGGTCTTGACCTCTGTCTCGGTCTTGGGTTCATTGCCCACAGGGTCCTCATCCTTGCCCGAGCAGGCCGACAGCAGCCCCGTCATGGTGAGCAGGGCCAGAAGAATTGCGATGATTTTTTTCATACAGTCACTCCCATATATTTTTTCAACGCCTTTTCCAGCCACAATATGCACCTGTACATCAGCGCGGCAGAGAGGGCCAGAATAAGCACCGTTGTCATTACAAGATCCATCTTGAACACCTGCGAGCCATAGACTATCAGGTAACCGAGGCCCGCCTTTGAGACGAGGAACTCTCCCATAATAACGCCGACCCATGAAAGACCCACGTTGACCTTGAGGGCATTTATCATGGTGGCAAAATTGGAGGGCAGCACCAGCTTGAAAAGTATTTGCAGCTTGCTCGCCCCCAGCGTCCTCATAAGGCGTATTTTCTCCTTGTCGGTCTCAAGAAAGCCGTTTAGCATATCAAGTATCGTGACGATAAGGGATATGGCCAGCGTCATGGCGATTATGGCTCCGGGGCCGGCTCCCATCCAGACAATGAATATGGGGCCGAGGGCCGTTTTTGGCAACGAGTTCAGCACAACGAGATACGGCTCGGCGACCTTTGAGCAGAAATCACTCCACCAGAGGGCGACGGCTATGGCCGTACCTGCCAGGGTGCCGAGGATAAAGCCGGCAATCGTCTCGAGAACCGATGTTCCCACATGGAGGAAAAGCTCACCCGAGCTGAAAAGGGAGGCCAGCGTCATGGCCATTCGGGAGGGACAGCTGAAGATAAAGGGGTCGATAAGCTCGGCCCTTGCCGCCGCTTCCCATCCCACAAAGAAAAGCAAAAGCAAAGCCCAGCGCCAAAAGGTGACGGCCCTGCGGTTTTTCCTTTGCTCTTCAAGATATTCGGCACGGAGGACAGATATACCCTCAGACATTGATATCAAGCTCCTTCCATATTTCATTGAAGAACTCCTTAAAGCGGCCGTCGCTTCGGCGCTCCATGGGGGAAAGACCCTTGAGGTCTGTCAAATCGTATATGTCCTTGACCTGCCCCGGCCTTTTTGACAGCACGACGATTCTGTCCGAAAGGCTGACGGCCTCGGAGATGTCGTGTGTGACGAGGAGAGCCGTCTTTTTCTCGTTGCATATTATGCCGTGGATATCGGCCGAGACCGAAAGCCTCGTCTGGTAATCCAGCGCCGAAAAAGGTTCATCCAAGAGCAGTATCTTCGGGTCGGTGGCGAGGGTGCGTATAAGGGCGCAGCGCTGCCTCATGCCGCCCGAAAGCTGGGAGGGGGTCTTCTTTTTAAAATCGCTCAAGCCGTATCTTTCAAGCAAGCTTTCGGCCAGCGAGGCGTCCTTCTGTTTTCTCAGTTCGGGACCGAGGGTGACGTTTCCCCAAATGGTTCTCCATGGGAAAAGCTGGTCCTTTTGCGGCATAAAGCCTATCTTTTCGGAGGGGCCTGTGACAGCCTCTCCGTCGACATAAACCGTCCCCGAGGTAGGCCTCTCGAGGCCGGCGATTATAGATAAAAGGGTGGATTTTCCGCATCCCGAGGGGCCCACAAGGCTGATGAACTCCCCTTCGTTTATATCGAAGGAGACTTCCTTCAGGGCTTCCACTTCGCCGTCCGCCGACTGGTAGGTGAGGGATACGGACCGCGCACTGACGATCATGAGTCGTGGCTCCTTCCGTTTGAAAAATTATACCTGCTTTCATTATATGGCGCGTCTGGCAAAGGGTTACAACCCAGCCCACACGCCGACAAACCATAATATGCCACGGAGCGCGGGGTGGTGAAGGCCTGGGGTTATTTTGAGGACATTTTAAATGCCCATTTATTTTCATGTTCTCAAAACTGTGATACAATAACAGCAGAATTATCACGGAGGATCTCATATGCTTGAATACAGGATAATAGTTAAAGAGGAGCTTTGCAGGGAGCTATTTGACGGATTTATCAGGCGTCAGGAAGTGAACGACTGCTGGCGAAAGGAAAATGGCGAGTGGATCATCAGGAAAGCGCCTTTTATAGACGACTGGACAGATGAGGACTATGATTTTCTGGTATCCTGTTTGAAAAACACCGCCGCCACAGGAGGGCTTGTATACGGAGCTTTTGAAAACGAAAAACTGAAAGGCTTTACCTCGGTGGAAAGCAGGCTTTTCGGGGGCGACAATAAATACCTCGACCTTTCCTGCATACATGTATCGGCGGATATGAGGGGATGCGGCATCGGTCGCGCGCTTTTCTCGGCGGCCAAGGACTGGGCAAAACGCCACGGAGGCGAGAAGCTTTATATCTCGGCCCATTCGGCGGTGGAAACCCAGGCCTTTTACAAAAAAATGGGCTGTGTGGAAGCTGAACGATACGAGCAGGCCCATGTTGAGAAAGAACCCTTTGACTGTCAGCTCGAGTGCAAACTGTAAACTTTAAAAAGGTCAGGCGGCCAACTCTTTGATATGACTATCATATTTTTCCTCCCCCAGACATACCTTTTACAAAGTATGTTTAGGAGGAACAGGTATGAAAGGCAACCCCGAGGAGAGAGCCGTCACGCTGGCTTTATATATCACCGAAAACAACGCCACCGTCAGGAGCGCCGCCCAGGCCTTTGGCATTTCAAAATCGACGGTACACTGCGATGTGACCAAAAGGCTTTACAACTTGAACCGAGGCCTTTACGAGGAGACCCAGAAGGTTTTAAAGCGCAACAAAGAAGAGCGCCATATCAGGGGTGGGGAGGCAACGAGGAAAAAGTATCTGGAGAGCAAATAGAGGACGGCTTATGGCGCTCTCGCCGCAGGGAGGCTCTGCCGACCGAAGGCTATAAAATACACGGGGCCCCCACACAAATCGAAGGTTTTGTGGGGATAAGCGCCATATCAGGGGCGGCGAGGCGACCCGAAAAAAGTATCTGGAAAGCAAATAGGTGTTGACAAATCGGTGCTTTTGGCGGAAGATATAGTCAAATCCCATTTTACGGAGAGCGACTATGGACGAAAACAGCCTTTTCCCTCGCCTCAAGGACCTTGCCGCCAGATGCCAGAACAGGGACATTCCGACAGGGACATTTTTCCTGACCCCCAAGGAGCAGGCCGAGGGGCTTGACTTCTGCCGCGCCAATTTAGGGCTTATCCCCCATTTTTACGGCGGCTATGAGGGGGCCGAGCGCAAGGTGGCCTTTTTTTTGCCCGACTACATAGACCCCGAAACCTCTGACCTCTCCCCATATGTCAAGGCCGTCCACGCCAAGGCTCCTTTTTCCAGCCTGTCCCACAGGGACTTTCTCGGCTCCATAATGGCCCTGGGCATCGAGCGCGAGTGCGTCGGGGACATAATCATAAAGGAGCAGGACTGCTGGTTTTTCCTGACCTCGGCCATAGCGCCCCACATCATCGACAATCTGATAAAGGTGGGGCGCGGCGGCGTCTCCCTCGAGGAGATACCCCTTGAAGCTGTCCCCGTGTTTGAACCCGAGATGGAGGAGCAGACCTTCACCGTCGCTTCCCTTAGGGCCGACGCGGTTGTGGCCGGGGCTTTCAGGGTGTCGAGAAGCTCGTGCCAGGAGCTATTCGCCCGCGGCGACATAAGCCTCAATTATTTCCCTTGTATGGACAAGGACGCCGGAGTGTCAGAGGGGGACATGATATCCCTGCGCCACCACGGCAAGGCCAAGGTGCTGTCGGCCGACGGCCGCTCACGAAAGGGCAGGATATTCGTCACGGTGGGAATATACAAATAAAAAAGCATAAAAAGCCGCTTCGGGCAACATCCCGAAGCGGCTTTCGCGTTAAAAGCTTATTTTTCCGCAAGGCTTATATATCTCATAAGAATCGCCGCCATTTCGGCCCTCGTGGCGTTTCTGCCGGGCAGAAGCTTTCCGTCGGCATAGCCGAGAAGTATGCCCTTTTCATTTGCCCACTTGACGGCGTTAAGGGCATAGGGGCTTATGTCGGCGCTGTCGTCAAAGTCGGGCGTTCCTGTCACGGCGGGGCTTCCGGCGTGGCGGTAGAGCATGGCGGCCAGCTGTTCACGTGTGATGTTATCGTTCGGCTGACTGCCGTCGCTGATGCCCTTTTCGACGGCCCACGCCACGCCTTTTTCATACCATGTCAGGCCGTCCGACGTGTCCTGACCGTCCAGCCTTGCCAGCACGGTCATGAGCATGGCACGAGTCATGGGCGCTTCGGGCTCAAAGGCGCCGTCGCTGCCTGTCATCAGCTTCATATCGGTGACAAAGCCCACGGCCTGACCGTACCACGCGTCGTCGGGTATATCCGTATAGATAAGGGAGGGGTCGGAGACAGGCTTTTCCTGCTTGTCATCTGTGACGGGAGGCTTTGTCTGGCCGCCGATACCGCCCGAGCCGCCTGAGCCGCCTGTACCGCCTGTACCGCCTGTACCGCCTGAGCCGCCTGAGCCGCCTGTACCGCCTGTACCGCCTGTACCGCCTGTACCGCCTGAGCCGCCGCCTGTTGCAGGGATATCCTCGGTGACAGTGATGAAGCCGCATACGGTACAGGCCTTATGCCTGCGGCCCGCCTGTGTGGCCGTGGCCGCTTTGTCTAAGATCCAGTCACCCTCCGTGTGGGCGGCATAGCCGTCCTTCAGGGCGGGGTCGGTTATAGTACAGCCCTGGGCTATGCAGTCGTGCCAGTGATGGGTCCTGCCGCTTTGCCATACGCCGCTCCAGATGTGGGTATGCTCCGAAACAGCCCCCTCGCCCACCGTCAGGGTGGCCGAGGCGCTCAACGCTTTGCCCGAGGCGGTATATTCCTTGGGCACGACTATCTCGATGGTATAGACGCCCTCCTCATGGGGTGTTACGCAAAGGTCTCCCTCTATGACCTCCATGGACAGCTCGCCCAGCCTCGAGGTGTATGTGTAATATCCCTCATCTTCGGCGCGCGCGGCTTCATATCCGTTGACATTGATTGTCAGAGGGAAAAAGTCGGGATAAACGCCGTCAGGGGGCGCGGTCACACAGGTCATTTCCATAACGGCCTGTTCCTCGAGCCTTTCGGCCATGTATGAAGCCTCGTTAAATGCAATGCTGACTATCTTTTCGTCGCTTTGCTCTCCCTGAGCGACGGTCCAGTTGCCGTTATCGCCCTTTACCAGCTTGCAGTTTGGCTGATTTGAGTAGGGCAGGAGCTTAAAGCTGTCGGAGGACGACTGAGGAGCCGTTATATATGTATGGCCGATAGAGGGGATATCGGTCGAGTTTGTATCGTCGAAATTGGCGTCGCCCACGGCAATGGCTGTGGTGCCCGTGACGGCGCCCGAAAAGACGGCAGTCTGGCTCTGGGAGAGAATGAGAATACCGCCCCCTGTCAGAGAGCCGAAGGAAAGGTCGCCTGCGATGCCGCTGAGATAGAGCTTGGCGCCGGAGGCGACGCCGAGGCCGCCGTCCTTTGTTTTAAAGGAAGAGCCGCTTTTCAGCCTGAGCTTGCCGCTCTGCACAGTCAGAGAGGATATGCCGAAAAACTCCCTCTCGACTTCGTTCATGTCGGATATAAAGGTGACGTCGACGCGAGGCGCGCCGGAGCCCATGACGTCGGGGACCTCTCCGGTTATGGTTACGCAGCCGGAGACGGTATAGTTATTGGCGTCGGGTATCGTCATTTTGCCGTTGGGCTGTCCGACAGGTATGCGCTGCTGGCCGCCGCAGGCGTATATTGTGCCGAAAGCTCCGCTGTTGGCACTGCTTGCCGTAAGGTCAATGACGGCGTCGCCGTCAAAATTATTGGCCGGGCCGTTATCGCCGCTGCCGTTGTGCTGTTCATCCATGCCGCCCATGGTCAGGTTTCCGGCGTAAATATTGCCTTTGCCATAGTCGGTGTTGTTTTGCAGGGAGGTATCGCCCTTGATTATAAGCTCGCCGCGGTTACCGGGAGGGGGCGTTACAAAGCTTTCGCCGTTGCTGTTTATGAGACTGCCGCAGAAGAGGTTATAGGACTGGTTGCCGCAGGCGACGTTGTCAAGGGTCAGCCTGTGTCCGTTGGCAATTACGGCGTTTCGCACCGAAGAAGCGAAGGACAGGGTGACATTTTTGAATGTCACGTCGGCACCGAGCAGTATTCCTCCCGTGCCAAGCCGGATGTTGCCCCCCTCGATGGTGACAGATTTGTTTATTATCCATGGGTTATCGGTCTCGTCGCGGACATAGTAATCGCCCGAAAGGCGGACAGTATCGCCGTCGCTGACTGTCGCTCCGTCGATAAAACCCCTCAAATCCTTGCCCGTATATTCGTGGATTGTCCCGGCGGCCAGAGCGGCCTGAGGCAGGGAAGAAAGAACCACGCACAGGACAAGGGCGAGGGCCAAAGACCTGAACATCTTTTTCACTTTATTCTCTCCTTATGTTTGTTTTGATAACGCGAGCGGAACGCGCCGCCCTTTGTTTGAGCTTATTATACCAAAAACCGTGGGTCTTAACAAGCTTGATATTTTCAAAAGCCTTTTTAACTTTAATAACTTATATAATGGGCTTGCTTTTTTGGAAAAAAGGGATAAAATAAATATGAAACAAATCTCAAAAGGAGTGAAGCTCAAATGACAAAAATCGACATTATTTCCGGCTTTTTGGGCGCCGGAAAGACTACTCTCATCAAAAAACTGCTTGATGAAGCTTTCAAGGGTCAGAAGGTGGTTCTTATCGAGAACGAGTTCGGCGAGATAGGGGTCGACAGCGGTTTTCTCAAGGACGCCGGAGTGCAGATAACCGAAATGAACTCGGGCTGCATCTGCTGTTCCCTTGTGGGCGACTTCGGCAAGGCTCTCAAGCAGGTTGTCACCGATTACGCCCCCGACAGGGTCATCATCGAACCCTCGGGTGTCGGCAAGCTGTCGGATGTCGCCAAGGCCGTCATCGCCGCCGGCGACGAGGTTCCCATGGAGCTGGGCGCCGCCGTGGCCGTCGTCAACGGCCCCAAATGCAAGCTCTGCCTCAGAAACTTCGGCGAGTTTTTCATCGACCAGGTGGCCCATGCCGGCACAATTTTGATAAGCCGCACGCAGAGCATGACAAACGACAAGCTGACCGAGGCCGTCGAGCTGTTGCGCCAGCACAACGACCACGCTCCCATCATCACCACCCCTTGGGACGAGCTGGAGGGCGCTAAAATCGTCGAGGCCATGTCGGGCCACTCCATGGCCGACGAGCTGCTGGCTGAGCTGAAGGCCCATGCCCATGATGAGGACGGACATGAGCACCATCACGACCATGAGCACGGCGAGGAGTGCGGCTGCGGTCATCACCACGACCATGAGCACGGTGAGGAGTGCGGCTGCGGTCATCACCACGACCATGAGCACGGCGAGGAGTGCGGCTGCGGCCACCATCATGACCATGAGCACGGCGAGGAGTGCTGTTGCGGTCATCATCACGACCACGAGCATGGCGAAGAGTGCGGCTGCGGCCACCATCATGACCATGAGCACGGCGAGACCTGCTCCTGCGGCCATGACCATGAACACGACCATCACCATCATCACGCCGACGAGGTATTCGCCACATGGGGACAGGAATCCCCCAAGCAGTACACAAGGGCCAAATTGGAGCATATCCTCGCGGAGCTGGACAACAGCGCCAAATACGGTCAGGTGTTAAGGGCCAAGGGCATCGTCCCCTCCGAGGACGGCAAATGGCTTCATTTTGACTATACGACAGGCGAGAGCGAGATACGCGAGGGCGGCGCCGACTATACAGGCCGTCTGTGCGTTATCGGCTCGAAGATAAACGAGAAGGCGTTGGCCGAGCTGTTCGCCATCTGATTTGATATAAGGAGGCCGTATTTATGATAGAAATACCGGTATATGTCATATCGGGCTTTCTCGATTCGGGAAAGACGACCTTTATAAAGCCTATGCTTGTCAGCGACGACTTTACGGCCGGTGACAAGACCCTCTTTATCGTCTGCGAGCAGGGGGAGGAGGAATATGACCCCCAGCGTCTGGCCCGTTATTACAATGTGGCCGTCGAGTATATCGAGGACGAGGAGGAGCTGACGACGGTCAGGCTCAAAGAGCTTGAAAAGAAATACCGCCCCGATCAGGTGCTTATCGAATATAACGGTATGTGGTCACTAAATGACCTCAACGAGAAGATACCCGGCAACTGGACTATTTATCAGATAATCGCCATGGTTGACGCCGGCACCTTTGATATGTACACAAAAAACATGGGCGCCATCATGATGGAAAAGCTCATGGTGGCCGACATGATAGTCATCAACCGCTGTACGCCCGAGCTGGCGACATATATGCGCCAGCGTAACCTCAAGATGGTCAACCGCAGGGCCGAGATATACCTCGATTTTGTCGACGGCCACGACGAGGAATACGACGACGGCACGACGCCCCCATTCGACCTTTCGGCCGATGTGCTGGAGCTTGACGACCGCGAGTTCGGCGTCTGGTATGTCGACTGTATGGACCACCCCGAAAGGTATGACGGCAAAAAGGTGCGTTTCCGCGGCATGGTGGCGAAATCGCCCCAGTTCCCCAAGGGCAGCTTTGTGGCCGGGCGCTTCGCCATGGTCTGCTGTGAGGAGGATAAGACCTTTCTCGGCGTCATTTGCAAAAGCCCCGATACCGACAAGGTCAAAAACCGCGATTGGGTCATGGTGACGGCTCAGGTCAAAAAGGAGTTTGTCAAGCTTTATGACGGCGACGGGCCCATGCTTTACACCCTGTCGGTCGAGTTCTGCGACGAACCGGAAGAAGAGCTTGTATATTTTTAAGTAGCCGCTTTTTGTTACTTTTTCTCAGAAAAAGTAAGCCCTTTTGGTACTTTTCGGGCAAGAAAAGTACAGTCTGTTTCCGCCGCCCTGCGGCGGACATAATGTAACAACGAAAAACGCACAGGCTTTTCAGCCTGTGCGTTTTCTATTACAGATACATATATCTCAGCAGGAAAAAGAGGGCCGCGATTATTACGGCAACTATGGGCAGAACCGAAAAGCATCCCCCGACGGCCATGCTTTTTGACACCTTGCCGTCGTTTTCCTCAAGCCTTTTGAAAAAGAGGAACTCCTCCAGCTCGTCGCCCTCGTCCTCCTCATTGTCAAACGGCTCCCGACCGAGGGGCGAGTTATTCTCCTTCATAGACCTTGCCCTGCTTTTCAAGCTTCATGGCCAGATATTCGTCATAGGTGCATTTGCGGTCGACGACTCCGTCGGGCGTAAGCTCGATTATCCTGTTGGCTATCGTCTGGATAAACTCATGGTCGTGAGAGGTGAAGATGACGACACCCTTGAAGTCGCGCAGGCCGTTGTTGACGGCCGTTATACTTTCAAGGTCGAGATGGTTGGTCGGCTGGTCGAGGACAAGGGCGTTGCTGCCGAAAAGCATCATGCGCGACAGCATACACCTGACCCTCTCTCCGCCCGAAAGCACCTTGGCCGGCTTGTATACCTCGTCGCCCGAAAAGAGCATACGGCCGAGAAATCCGCGCAGGAAGGTTTCGGTGTCCTCGGTGGGGGTGTACTGCCTCATCCATTCTATGAGGTTCAGGTCGCAGCCGTCGAAAAAGTCGCCGTTGTCCTTGGGGAAATAGGAGGTCGTAACCGTGCCGCCCCATTTGTAGCTTCCGCCGTCAGGCTCGCTTTCGCCCATTATCACCTTGAAAAACTCTGTCACGGCAAGAGGGTTGTCGCTCAAAACGGCCACCTTGTCGGTGCGGTCGAGGGCAAAGGAGACATGGCTGAAAAGGGGCGTCCCGTCCTCGCCGTTTTTGCTCAGGTCGTTGACGGCCAATATGTCCTTGCCGGGCTCCCTGGTGGGAGTAAATCCGACAAAGGGATACCTACGGGATGAGGCCGGCATTTCCTCGACTGTTATCTTGTCAAGGAGTTTCTTCCTCGATGTGGCCTGACGGGATTTGGACTTGTTGGCCGAAAAACGGGCGATAAAGCTCTGCAGCTCGGCTATCTTTTCCTCGGCGCGCTTGTTCTGGGCCTTTATCAGGCGCTGTATAAGCTGGCTGGATTCATACCAAAACTCATAGTTGCCCACATACATCTTTATCTGGCCGTAGTCGATATCGACGATATGGGTGCAGACATTGTTGAGAAAATGCCTGTCGTGGGAGACGACGAGGACTGTACCGGGATAGTCGAAAAGAAAATCCTCCAGCCACTGTATGGCGCTTATGTCAAGCTCGTTGGTCGGCTCGTCCAGCAGAACTATCTGGGGATTGCCGAAAAGGGCTTGGGCCAGCAGAACCTTGACCTTGTCGCTGTCGGGGAGGCTCCCCATGCGCTCATAAAGTATACCCTCGCTGAGGCCGAGACCCTGTATAAGACGCGAGGCGTCGCTCTCGGCCTCCCATCCGCCCATCTCGGCGTACTGGGACTCAAGCTCGGCCACCCTCATGCCGTCCTCGTCGGAAAAATCCTCCTTGGCGTATATGGCGTCCTTTTCCTTGCCGATGTCATAGAGGACCTTGTTGCCCATTATGACCGTGTCAAGGACGGTGTACTCGTCAAAGGCGAAGTGGTCTTGCTTTAAGACAGACATTCTTGTCTCGGGAGGCATGGAGACTGTGCCAGTCGTCGGCTCGAGCTGGCCCGAAAGCACCCTCAGAAAGGTGGATTTTCCGGCCCCGTTGGCCCCGATTATGCCGTAGCAGTTGCCGTCGGTAAACTTCAAATCGACATTTTTAAAAAGGGTCTGCCCGGGAAAGGCTATACTTACATCAGATACGGTTAACATTTAAAACTCCTAAATATAATGATAGACAGCAATACCAGAGTATTATCCCATGTAATTCACCTGTTGTCAACCGTGAGCCAAAAGGTTATAATAATGTTGATAAAAAGTTGTGCTCGCACAACTTTGGAGCGTCTTATGACGCGACCGCCGGCAGTCCGGCGTAACGATTTTGACGGATTCATTCCGGCAAA